>SLMF01000476.1 GCA_007133715.1 Planctomycetaceae bacterium | reverse complement strand
TCGCCTGCCTGGCTTGGGCGTTCAAATGGTTGATCACATCCAGCACATCGGCAGCCGTCAGCCAGCCGTCCCCGTTGACGTCCCAGAAGGGCGGCAAGGATTGACCGGCCGGGGGCAACAGCGGCAGCTGCTGGATGTCGCCTCGATTGATCTGGTTGATCAACGCCAAAGCATCTTGAGGGGTCACCAGGGCGTCGTTTGTGACGTCAAAAGGCTGGACGGGATTCTGCCACGGCCGTTGGGCCCAGCCGGGCGCGGCAATATGCACCAGAACCCCATTTTCCAGCTGGTCCTCGTCGCCCCGCTGGCCATCGACCAGCCGCAGTTCCAGGCGATCGGCGAAGACCCGCGTACCCGTGATCCCGTCCGACAGATGCGGCACCAGTTGAAACGGGGACGGGTCGGTCGCGGTGTCCCAACGATAGTACGTATTGGCTTCGGCACCGGATTCCAGCAGGAACGTGACCACGGCGGCTTCGCCCGCTGCGAGCCCCTCGATCTGGAACTCGAACAGCCCGTGGGGGAAATCGACTCCCGGCGGCAGCTCGGCACCCTCCGGCACCGGCAGGGCCCGCACATTTCGCAACTGCAATGCTTCGGGGACCACCAGCGTCACATACTTCTGGCTGACCACGCTGCGTACGGAAGCCACATGCGACTGATAGCGATCGGGGATCCCATCCTGGTTCCCATCGCCGTCGAAGGGCGCTCCGTCCTCTTCGGCGTCGGGAACTCCGTCCCCGTCGGTATCGATGATTTGCAAAGTGACGTCGATTTGGCCGAAACCGATATTTTGGCTGGGCACGGGGACATCCCATCCGGCCAAGGTGACTTCCCAGGCCGGGAGTTCCTCGGCCGCCGCGGCGGATAATTCGAAGCTGCCCTCGCCCCGTGCCTGCAGCGGGATCGTGAACAGCAGCTGTTCCGCCACCGTCTGGGGCAGCGAGCGGCGGGCGCCGCCCAACTGTTCCCAACGGCCCGGCGTCAGCTGCTGGCCGCCGCGAGCCAGCAGGAATTCCTCACCATACACGATTTGCTCGCCAGGCGACAGGCCCGCGGGGTCGTAATGGATATCGACAAATGCGGAGAACACGCCACGCGGTTGCTCCCGCAGGTCTTGGACATAAACGGTCAGATAAAACGTCTCGCCGACCGAAAACTGCGTCGCAGCCTGACCGGCGGCATCGGTGGTTTCCAACCGGAAGTGCACCAGCGTCTGGTCGCCCAAATCGACCGGGTGCGGTTCCAGCTCCAACCGCGGTTCGGGCAACTGGCGGGACCCGTGCTGTGCCAGATCCTGGCGGACCACCGCCGCGTCGAAATGCCCCACCGTCCCGTCGCCCGTCACGTCCAGGAACGGAGGCGGAACCTCGGGCGGTACCGGCGGTTGAGCCAGCACATGACCACCGCCTCGACGCTCCAAATGATTGAACAGCAGCAACAGATCCAGCGGAGACGACCAGCCGTTGCCGCGGACGTCACGCGGATGGTGCGGATTCTGCCAACCGTAGACCACATCCAAGGTCACCGTGGCCGGAGCCGAAACGTCGAGCCCGTTGGAAGCCACGTAGGTGAACGAGTCCTGGCCCGCAAAACCCGCGTCCGGTGTGTAGTCGAACGACCCGTCCGAATTCAGCTCCAGTTCGCCATGCACCGGCCCCTGTTCCAGACTCGCCGCCAGCGGCAGTCCATCCGGATCGACGTCATTGGCCAGCACACCTTGGCTCCGCGGCACCGACAGGGTCCGGTCCACCAGCACGCTGTAGCGATCGTCCACGGCGATCGGGGCGTCCTCCTCCGCCGTGACACGGATGGTCACCGTGGCGGGCGCCGATTGGAACAGCCCGTCGTCCGCCCGGTAGGTGAACCCATCGGTGCCGAAGAAATCGGGATTGGGGACGTAGCGGAACGAACCATCGCTTTCGAACCACAGCTGGCCGTGTTTCGGGTTGGTCAGCAGCTGGGCCTGCAATTCCTGATCGCCATCGGTCACGTCGTTACTCAGCACGCCTTCTTCGGCGGAGACCAGCAGTTCCTGATCTTCGCGAACCGAGTAAACGTCGTTGACGGCCAGAGGGGGTCCGCTGACGAAGATCTCTCCGGGCAGGTACCGGATCCGGTCAGCCGGGATCGAGCCATCGATACCGAACAGCAGCACTTCGTGGGCAGGCAGGTTGGTGGCAGCCAGTTCCAAGCTGGCCGAACCGCGTTGTGTGGCCTGGAAGGGCAGGCGGACGAGGAGCGATTCGACCGCACCGGGCAGCGCGGACAGTCGGCCGCCGCCGACCCCTCGGAACACTCCATCCGCCACCATGTCACCGCTGGGGAACCGCGTGTAATCCTGGCCCGTGTTCCAGCTGCCCTCGGCTGCCAGGCGGGCCGGATCGAAGTGCAGATCGACGTAGGCCGCGAACACGCCCAGCGGTGCCGGCCGGAGGTCCTGGACCCACACGTCGACATAGAACGTCTGACCGCGGGGGATGGAAGCCAGCGGCTGGCCTTCCGCGTCGCTGGCCTGGATTCGCAGCTGCGCGAATTCTCCCGTGCCCAGCTCGGGTGGCAGTTGGGGGAATTCCAGCCGCGGAGCCGGGACCTGACGCGGACCACCGGCTTCCACAATCTCGGCTACCCGAGCCACATCCGCCGCCGTGATCCAGCCATCGCCATTGACGTCCAGGAAGGGCGGTGCCTCGGGCCGCTCCGGAACTTGGCTCGGACCCTGCTCGGCTAGAAAATTGGCGATCCGCAGGGCGTCTGCTGCTGACAGCCAGCCGTCCGCATTCACATCGCCCGGCTGCGTCGGATTCGTCGCCGGCAACCCCACTTCGATCACCACCGTGGCCGGTACCGAATAGGCTTGACCATCGTAGGCCCGGTAGGTGAACACGTCCAGCCCGAAGAACAGCGGCGGCGGCTGGTAGACAAACGAACCGTCGGCAGCCAACGTCACATCCCCCACCAGCGGCTCGGCCAACAGACGGGCCGTCAGCGGATCGTCTTCGGGATCGTAGTCGTTGGCCAGCACCCCTTCCGCAGCCGGCACTTCCAGCGTGCGGTCCATCAGCATGAAATACACATCCCCGACCGCGACGGGCGGATCGTTCACCGCCACCACCTGCACCGTCCGCTGCAGTTGCGCCGTATCGTTGCCGCCGTCGCCGTCGACCACCGTCAGTTCCAAAACGCGATCGGCGGTCGAGGGGTTATTCGACACGTTGGCGTAAGCCACGGCCCGAGCCAACGCCTGGACCGCGGCCAGCGTCGCATGCGGGGACGTCAAGCTGACGGTCAGACGGAACGCGTCCTGGGAGACCACCCCGATCGGCTGCGGACCGCTGCCCGGGTTGTACCGCACCGTCCCGGCCGACAGCGAAATCCCGCCCACCGCTTCGATGCTCAACCGATCGTCCTGGCTGCCCCCGCTGATCAATTCCACCGACAACGAACCGCCGCCAAACACGGGCGTGTCCGGATCGTCCACTTCCACTTCGGAAAACACCCGCAACGGCGGATCGTTCTCCGTGTAGACCACATCGTCCGTCGGGCCACTCAGTTGCGGCGGCAAATTCACCCGCACCACCGAGACCCAGCCCACATCCTGAGCCGTGCTGAACGGCGTCTCGCCACCCGACTCGCTCGTGTCCGCCAACTCACCCGCCTGACCCGCGCTCCGGTCCCATGCCCGATAGCGGATCTCGGCCGTCTCCACCGTCTGGCCGTCCGGCAAATAACGCAACTGATGCTCTTCCCCGACCAGCAAAGCCCCGCTCATACTGACCGCCGGCACCTCCGTAAACTCCTGGCCATCCAACGAATACTGCCAGCTGCCGGCGCCCCGAACCTCGGTAATCGCCAACCCGAACACGTCGTCGCCCAAGTCCACATCGGTGATCCCCGTCAGGAAATCGCCGACCGTCACCGTCAGCGGCGTGAGCATGTCCGTCACCCCGATCCGCGGGTTGCTGGGAGCCAGCACCGGCGCGTCATTCACGTCCTCCACCTGCAGCCGAGCCGTATCGGTCGCCTGGCTGTAGGGCGTGATACCCCCGTGCAGACTGACATCCTCCACGCTGCCCGGCGGCAATTCGTCGCTCTGATCCCAACCGCGGTAGGTCAGCCTGGCGATCTCGCCGTTCATCCCGTCCGGCACATAACGCACGTAGCTCGAACCGGTCAGCAGCAGGGCGGCCTGTTGTTCGACCGGCGGCATCGCCAGAAACTCGACGCCATCCAGCGAGTACTCCCAGAGCCCATTTCCCACCGCGCCGGTCACCGCGACGCTGGTCAGCGACAACCCTGTGTCCGGATCGCTGATCCCCGTGACGAACGCATCCAAGCGAGTTGAGAAGGGCGTGTTCTCGTCGGTCACGCCCATCAGCGGCGAGGAGGGCAGCAGGATCGGCGCGCGATTCAACACCGCCATCTCCAGCGTCACCGTATCCGTTTCCTCGCTGAAATACTCGAACACCACCTCCTGCGGCGGTTCGCCATCCGGGCACAGCCATTCGTCATCGTCGTCATCCTCGTCGCCGGGGAACCCGGGGAAACCAGGAAAGCCGGGTTCCTCGGGTTCGTCCGGATCCTCCGGGTCCTCGGGGAACAGGTCCTCGGGATCGACGATCGTCCCATCCGAACAGACCCAGTAGGTCGTCCGCACCCGCTGGCCGACTTCGTTTTCGGTCTGATCCCAAGCATGGTAGGTCAGCGAAGCTTCGCCGCCGGCGGTGCCTGCGGGCGTGAAGCGGAGATAGGCCGTGGCAGGCAGGAGCAGCGCCTTCTCCGGCGACACCGTCCCCAAATGCACAAAGATCGTGCCGTTGGTCGAGTAGGACCAGACGCCTTGACCCGTGGCTTCGACAAGGGCCACGCCGCCCAGCGGATCGTTGAGATCGGGATCGGTGATCCGCGTCGTACCCGGGCCCGCATTGATGATCGCGGTCAGCGGAAAAGTGGTGCTCAACTCCTGGTCGGCAGCCAAGCGGGGCTCGGCGGGTGTCAATTCGGGCCGATCGTTGATCGGCAGCACGTCGATCGACACGGTCGCGCTCCGCTCGAACCCTCCCGCGTCGCGGACCACATACGTGAACTGATCCCGACCGCTGTAGAACGGGTCCGGCTGGTATTCGAACGAACCGTCGGGGAACATCTGCAGCGTCCCGTGGTCGGGCTGCGAGTGGGTGCGGACGGTCAGCGGCCGGTTCAGCGCCCCGACCGGAGGCTGGACCCACGCCGCAAACTTCATGTTGCTGCTGGTATCCGGAGCCTGCAGCAGGGTCGGCCATCCCCACAGGCCCGTGTGCCACACCAGCACGTCGGCGTCCAGCGGGCCGGAGGTCTTGCTGAAGTTGATGTTGGCGATCAGCAGGTCGCGGCCGTTTTCGTGCAGATCGATGTCGCTGAAATGCGCCCGATCGCCCTGACCCGTATTGCCCGTCCGCTGCAGCACCCCGTTGGGATTCAAGTGGTAGACCCGGGGATCTCGGGAGCGCACGGCATAGATCTGGCCCTGGGCATCCACCGTAATCGCCCGCATGTCCCACAGACTCTGCGGCAGGTTGATCTGGCGGACCAGCTGCATTGTCTGCGGATTGAACACCCGGATATACTGTCCGGCGGGCGGCCCGCCGGGCCCCAGGGCGTACAGCAGCCCGTCCAGACCGACATTCAGATCGATGAAATCCCCGTCATTGTGGAAACGCTGGGCCGAATTGTCCCGGATATCGAAGCGGATGATCCCGGTCTGGCCCGGGCCGTCCCCGCCAACCCGCTGGTCCGTGGCGTACACAAAGTCCCGCCAAGCCGTCAAACCGCCGAACGTGGCGTTGCTGGCCGTGCTCCAACCCTCGACCGTCAAGTGGGTCAGTGTCTCCGCGACCGCATCGTAGGTGGTCAAGCGGGGGTTGAGCGTGCCATTGAAGATCCGCACCAGCCCCCGACGATCCACCACCAGATCCCGCACATCCCCGAACTTGCTCTCCGAAAAATCCGGCAATTCGAGGGAACGGACCAGTGTGCCATCCGGCTGGTATTCCTGCAGCAAAGCCTTGACATTGACACCCAGCGGCGAGTGCGTGATAAGGATATTGCCCGGTGTGAGTTCCGGGAAGATATCCAGCCCCCCGTCGTTGCTCAAGACGCCCGTGTCGACCGGGACTTCCAGCAGCAGCTCCTGCTCGACCTGATAGGTGTTATCCAAGGCGAAAAAGTTGCCCGTCCCTTCGACAGTCACCTGAACCCAGCCTTCGTCCGCCCGTCCGGATGCACTGGTCAGCGTATACGGGAAATTGTCGATGCCCACGAACTGGGCGGGCGGGTCGTAGCGAACACCGCCCTCGACCAATTCCACCGTACCGCCCTGCGTGGTCGGGCCCACCGCCGTGATCGTCACCGCCTCGGCACCCTGCCAGACATCATTGGCTTGCACGTCCAGCAGATTCTCGGTGCTGTTGGCCGGGACCGAGAACGCGTCCCAGACCGCCTGCAGCGACCCGCGCGTGGGCCCGACAAAACTGGCAAAGTTCCAGCCGTCCGTGTCCCGCGCCGTGAACACCACCCGCGCCGTGAATTGACGGTCCGTCACCAGCACCCGGCCATCTTGAGCCGCGATCAGCAGGCGGCCGTCGGCGTCCAGATCCATGTCCGACAACCGCCCCAAGCCCAAATACTCGGTCCGCTTCAACACGCCCTGACGATTGTAATGATGAAACTCGGGCGAGACCGCGAATAGGTCGCCGTTGGCATCCACCGCGATCGCCCGGTGACTCTGCGGCAAATTGACCGTGCCCAACCACTGCATGGTCACCGGATGGTAACGCCGCACCACCGTGCCCAGGTTCGTTCCGCCCGCGGGACCCAACGTGTACAGCAGACCGTCCCGACCCACCGTCACATCGATGATTCCCCCTTTGTCCGCATGAAATCGCTCGAAACGACCGTTTTGAGTGTCATACCGCACGATCCCCTGCTGCTGCGGCGTATCCCGCAGGGCCTTGGTGTCGCTGGCAAACACGTACGCACCATACGTCGCCAGCCCGCCAAACGCGGGGTCATCCGCCGTTCTCCAACCGGCAAACTCATGGTGGTCGGTGAAACCGAGCGGTGCCATGCCGCTGGCGTCCCACGTCGGATCGAAACGGCTTAATCGCGGCTGGAACGTGCCGTTGTACAGATACACATCCCCCGCCGCCGTCACCACCACATCCCGCACCCCGCCCGGCTCGAACTGCGGGACCTCGAATTCCTGAACCAACTGGCCCAGCGGCGTGAACTCGTACAGACGGGCCTCGCCATCCCGCAAGCCGTTGCTCACCAAAATGTTGCCCGCCGACAAGGCCCCATAGTCACGGTCCGGATCCCACGCCGGAATGTCGCTGACCGGCTCCATCACAAACGTCACAAACGACGTCCGGTTCACCGCCGCATTGCCCGGCAGACGGATCGATCGCAGACTCTCCGCACTCAGGTCCGTGGCGATCAAATCGACTCGTAACTTGCTGCTCAACGCCAACACACCGTCCGGATGGATCACCAGGTCGTCCGCCACCGCCATGACTTTCGACCGGATCAGCTCGCCCTCGGCGCTAAAATGCTTCAAACCGGTCGGCGTGATCGCAAACATCTCACCCTGACCATCGACGGCCAACGCACGCAACGGCTCGCCGATGTTCACACTCCGGACCCGATTCATCGTCGTCGGATTGTGAACCTGGACCGTCGTGTGGTTCGACGCCGCGTTCAGGGTATACAGCAGACCGTCCAGACCGACCGTCACATCGATGGGGAACGAAAAACCGTCCGAGAATCGTTCGTATTCCAAGTTGTCCACGTGGAAGCGGATCAGCCCGTGCTCGCCACGCGTCTCCACCGGCTCGGGATCGTCTTGGCCACCCATCCACGGTGGGACAGGATCCTCCTGTGCCAGTTCGATTTCGTGCTCGTTGACAAACACAAAGTTGCCCACGGCCGCCACGTTCCCCCAGCTGGCCCGATCGCTTCGCAAATCCCAGACCGGCTCCTCCGCCGTCGTAAACGCCCGCGTCTCCGGATCGAAGCGGGTCAGCCGGTACCCCTCGTCGGCGGTTACGATCTGGACCCGACCGCGGCTATCCAGCACCAGATCCTTCCCTTGAACGGCATCTTCTCCTCGCGAATTCGGGATCACCAGGGCCTGGACCAGTTCCCCGTCCAGAGTGTATTCCAAGACGAAATCCACGTCGGCCGAGCTGCTGCGGGTCAGCAGCAGGTTGCCCGATTCGAAGGGCGTGAACTCGCGCTGTTGCGCAAAGTCGTAGCCGGTGATCTCCTGCTGGGTCAGAACCGGGACGGTCCAGCGCCCCGTTCCGGGTGGATAGCTGCGAAACCAGCCCTCCTGGGGTTCCACCGCGACAACATGATAGCCGGTGGGGACATCCTCCAGACGGTAGACGCCGTCGGCGTCGGTCCAGCTGAAGATCTCGCCCTCGTCAAAGCGACCGTTGTTGTTCTGGTCGATGTAAACGCGCCAATCCTCCAGACCGGGCTCGTTCACGTCCGGCAGGCCATCGGCATTCATATCGTAGACCAATCGGCCCGTGATGGCGGCCAGCAAGCGGCGGGATTCCAACGACTCGAAACGCAAACGCCTGCCTTGCGGGCGTTTGGCAGCTTGACGACGTCGCTGCCGGGCGCGGCGAGCGGCGGACGGGAATGTGAACGGCGTAACTGGCATCAGTGCACTACCTCGATAGGGGTGTTGCCAACGGTTGCGACGGGGTTTCGGGGCCCGCCGGAGCGCAGCCTCCACCGCATGGGTTCGACATCAAACCAACTAACCGTATCCTATTTGAAAGCACGCGGGACGTCAAAAACTTGGTCAGCCTTGACAGAAAGTCAAATGGACAAGGGGACCTGCGATTTTTTCGGACCCTAACGACCCCCTGCCGCTCCGGCCAGGTTTCGGTATAACGGGGCTCCGCAAACGTTCCCGCCAGCCCTACCCCGAACTGTGAGGAGGAATTGTTGTCCGTCGACCGCGCGTTGTTGTACCAGCAGGCCACCCGAGCTGCAATGTTGGGATTGGTCATCAACCTGGTATTGGGGGTGATTAAGTTAGTCAGCGGGGTGATTGGGAATTCCTACGCTTTGCTCTCGGACGCCGTGAATTCGTGGGGGGATTCGCTCAGCTCGGTGATGGTGCTGTTCGCCCTGCACTTCGCCCAACGGCCGGCGGACGCCGAGCATCCCTACGGATACACCCGCGCGGAAGCGATCGCGGCCTTGAACGTGGCGCTGCTGATCATCATCACGGCAGTTTGGATCGGCTGGCAAGCGATTCGCGGGCAATCGCTGGCTCAAGAGCCACCCCCGTTCTGGGCCCTCGGGGTGGCGGGAGGCAACGTGCTGATCAAGGAGGCCTTGTACCGCTACAAGACCCGCGTGGGGCGACAAACCGGCTCGACAGCCCTGGTGGCAAATGCCCTGGACCACCGGAGTGATGCCTTCTGCTCGTTGGCCGTACTGATCGGACTGGCCGTCGTCCGCGTCGCGGGCCCGGCCTACGCCTGGGTGGACCAATTGGCGGCGGTGATCGTCGTCCTGGCCATTATCCGCTCGGGGCTCCGGCTGTTCCGTAACAGCGCCAGCGAACTGATGGATCTGCAAGCAGATGACGCCTTCGTCGATGCGATCCGGCAGGCAGCGGAACGAGTTCCGGGCGTATCCGCGGTCGAGAAACTCTGGGTCCGCAAGACGGGTCTGGAGTACTTGGCCGATCTGCATCTGGAGGTCGACGCCCGCTTGACGGTCGCCGAAGGGCATCGGATCGGCCACGCGGTGAAGGACCAGCTGATGTCGGAGTTCTGTTCGCTACGCGATGTTCTGGTCCATTTAGAACCCTACCCCCACCTTCGCTAGCGCCGCAAAACACAATTGATAGGCCATGAAGGCCGGAAGTTGCTTGCTGCGTCTCCCCCGTAGTCCGGGCATTCAACCCAATGCCCCCGGCTCGCCCGGGGGATCGTTACGCTCCGTGCTAATGCGTGAAACGCCCCCTCGGGCAAGCCGGGCCACCCAATCGAAACAAGGGGAGCGAGCGAGATGTAGCGAAGAACGTGATCCC
>SLMF01000720.1 GCA_007133715.1 Planctomycetaceae bacterium | reverse complement strand
TTGTCGCTTGGCCCCGCGTTCATCCGTGTTTCATCCGTGTTCCATCCGTGGCTCCTTTTTTTTATGTTGTTTTAGATCCGCTCCGCCTGCAGCTTGGTGCTCGTGCTTGCCGATGGTCGGTACGCCGGTACGCCGGTACGCCGGTGAACCGGCGACCAATGACCAATGACCAATGACCAATGACCAATGACCAATGACCAATGACCAATGACCAATCCCGATCCCGATTTCGATTTTGTACGCCTCCACGCGTGGCCGGCCCAATCTGCTTTGTCGATCCGGTTGCGTGTGCCCCGTCGGGGCTAACGGCGTTTCTTTGCGCCGGGTTTCTGATCGAGAGTTCGCTGGAAGAACGTGGCCAGCGCCGGATCGACGGCGTCGGCTGGCCCGGGTTCCGTGACGACGATCGCCTCGTCGGACTGGTCCGCTTCCCCCTCGCTGCTGTCTTGAGGCGTTTCCTCGGGTAGATCCTCTGTCGGAGTCGTGCACGGTGGCGACTCCGTTCGGCTCGCCAACTCCTTCAACTCGTTATCCAAGGCGTTTTTCCACCAACGGCGGCTCTCTTCGTCCAAACGGGCCGTGCGTTGGATCGTGATCGCCTGGTGGCAGCCGGTTCCCGGCAACACGGCTCCTACCGTCAACATGCCGCTGGCCGAATAGTTGAAACCGACACGGACCCGGCTGTGCGTGGGCAGTCCTGCAGGCAGGTCCGACACCACACATTTGCCGATGGGCGTTGCGTGACTCCCGGTCGGATCACCGCCTTCCACCACCTGGACCCGGACGCTGGTTTGGCCCTCGCGGCGCGTCACAAAATCACGGATCCCTGCGGCGGGAAGCGGGGTGTTGCGGGGGATCAGCACTTGCCGACGCCGCATCCCGGTTCCCGCTTCGAAAGCCAGGACCCCCAGATCGTGCGAGTTGACATTGCGTACGGACAATCCTTGATAATGCGGATGGTCGGGCGTGTTCAGCAGGGTGGCGTAAATGGCGGCCCCGTGCGCTACCGCCTCATCGGCTGCCAGCGACCGATCCGGCACCCGCCCCGTCTCCTGCTCCAGCATCCGCGGGACCATCGGCATGCGGGTCGCCCCGCCGACCAACAGCAAACGGGTCAGATCGCTCCACTGGCAACCGGCAGCACGGATGACTTTCAACGCGGTCAGCAACGTGCGGTCCAACAGTTCTTCCGTGAGTTTTTCGAATTCGTCGCGCGAGATCGTCCCACTCAGTCGGTGGTCGTGATGAGCGAACTGTACGGGGACTTCTGTCCGAGCCGAGAGGGCATGTTTCGCTTCGATGGCTTCCGACCGCAAGCGTTCCAAGGCCCGCGGGTCCTGGCGGGGGTCCACCCCGAATTCCTGGACAAACTGTTCGGCCAAATGGTCGACAATCCGCTGATCCCAGTCCATCCCGCCCAACTGCACGTCGCCTGCGGTCGCGATGGTCTGGTAATGCCGATCCTGGATGGCCATCAGGGTCACATCAAAGGTGCCGCCACCCAGATCGTACACCAGGATCAATTGGCGTTCCGGGCTCTCCGCCCGGGGCGTCAGAAACCCTTCCTGCACGCCGAAAGCGATCGCGGCTGCCGTGGGCTCGTTGATAATGTCCAGCACTTCCAGGCCCGCGATCAATCCCGCATCCTGGGTGGCTCGGCGTCGCGGTTCATTGAAGTGAGCTGGAACCGTGATCACCGCCCGGCCGACGGGCCCCAGCCGCAACTCGGCATCCCTCCTCAGTTTCCGCAGGATGCCCGCCTGCAACACGGCGGGCGGCAACTCATGACCACCCAGCCCCGGTCGGAACCGTGATCGCCCCATCTGCCGTTTGACGAACTGAGCTACACGTTGCGGTTCAAACTCCGCCGCCTTCACCGCTTGCCGGCCCACGATCAGGCCCATCTGCGAGTCCAGAAACAAGGCGCTGGCCGTCAGCAGATCCCCTTCCGCGTTGGAAACCGTCCACGGTCGCCCCGACTGATCCACGTGGGCGAGCGCGGAAAACGTGGTACCGAGATCGATCCCGACCGCCACAGGAACGGTTGAACTCATCGCACGACTCCCCTCCGACTTGCCCTATCTGTGTCCTCCGAGCGGCACAAAGTAGGGTGCTACTGCAACCCCCTACGCGTAAAGCACAAAGTGTAGCCACCGGGCGATGGGTAAGCTATCCCTCCCGTCGAGGCTCAGGAAAATTCTTGCGGCTGGGACTCCCGCGGAACTACGATTGCCAAACTCCCGCAAACAGGTCAGAATTCAAGTGGAAAGTGATGCTCCAGGACACTCCTTTGGCGGAAGCGCAAGTGTCGCAGATCAGAATTGATAGGCCCCCCAGGCCGGAAGTTGCTTGCTGCGCCTCCCCGTAGGTTGGGCACTCCTGCCCGACGGACGTGATATCATCGACAAGAACGTCCCATTTGTCACGAATCCCTCACTGAGGATCAACCATGGGGATCGTCGGGCAGGAGTGCCCAACCTACGTACCGTGTGTTATACCGCCCGCGGTCAAAACTGT
>SLMF01000171.1 GCA_007133715.1 Planctomycetaceae bacterium | reverse complement strand
CTATGTGGCCCCGGACGAGTTGCGTCTGGAACAGCTGCTGGGTGGCCCTCGCCCGGACGCCTCGGACGCGGAGGCGGAGGCGGAGGAGGCGGTCTCGGCCCGAGCGGCGGCGCTGGCCGAACGCCTGGCCGAATTGACGGGTGCCGATCTGGCCGTCGTGACCGTGGCGGCCACGGCAGACGACGGTTCGAGTCGTTTTGTCGAAGCGGCCTTCCGGCACGCGGATCAGGCCGCCAGCCAGCGTTTGGCACTCCGCGGCAGCGGCGAATTCGCCCGGTTCCAACTGAAAACGCAACTGCTGGACCTGATCCGCCGCCGCCTTCAACCCGACGGGCCC
Organism: Planctomycetaceae bacterium; assembly: GCA_007133715.1. GTDB lineage: Bacteria > Planctomycetota > Planctomycetia > Pirellulales > Pirellulaceae > SLMF01. The sequence goes on along the minus strand of SLMF01000171.1, from coordinate 2,190 downwards.
CGGCCCCAACTGCCTTGATCCGTTTTCCCGAAACGCCTGCCGGGCACAACCGTGGCCGGAGGTCATGAGCACGTGCATCGCTTTGTTCGTCAGGCTCCGGCTTTGGGCTCGTACTCAGCATCGCGGTACGCGTACGCGTCGGGCGATTGCATCCACCGAGTGTTCTAGCGATGCGGAACGAGAACGCAACGTAGTCGATCGAGAGACGATACACGTCGAGTCGCTCAGTGAACGAGCACTGCAAGCGTGGCGAGAGTGCGTCGGGCGCGGCCGAGCTTTGGGAGAGATGACGAAAAAAAACCAAGCTGGTTCAATTGTGCTGGATCAGCAGGATGTCATCGTCCTGGATGACGTAGTCCTTGTGCTCCTTGCGCAGCAGATTCCGGGCTTTGATTTCGCGTTCGCTGCCACAACGCACCAAGTCCGCGCAGGTCATCACCTCGGCCCGAATGAAACCGCGTGCCAAGTCCGTATGAATCGCTCCGGCGGCTTCCACCGCCGTGGCTCCCCGCCGGCTCATCCACGAACGGACCTCTTTGTCCCCCGCCGTGAAGAACAGCTGTTGCCCGGACACGATCATGATCTGCCGGACCAGGGCATCGCGGTCGCACGCGCGCACCCCCATTTCTTCGCAAAACGCCGCCCGCTCGGCCGTTTCCAACGAGTCCAATTCCAGTTGCAGTCGTAGCGGGACCGCCACGGCCGGCATCCGTTGAACTTGGGCAGGAATACGCTCCAGATCGGTTTCGTCGTCCGCCACATTGATGATCGCCAGACGCGGTTTGTCACTGAACAACTGGAACGAGCGGATGGTTCGAGCTTGTTCGAGCGTCAATTCCTGGTCATGCAGCGAACGGCCTTCTTCCAACACGGCCTGCATCGGTAGCAGGAGTTCCAACTCCTTTTGCAACTCATCCCGATTGGGTCGAGGTTTTTTGACCTGCTCGTGCAGCCGTTCGATCCGCCGGGTGACGATGTCCAGATCGGCAATTTGCAAATCGTCCTCGAAGCTGGTCAAATCGGCCAGCGTAGGGGTACCATCGAAAGCGGCGACGACCATCACCAGGCAGCCGGCTTCGCGGATCGTGGCCAACCGGGCCGCACTGGATTCATGTGACCGGTTCAGTCCGGGGGTATCCACCATTTCCAAGGCAGCTTCGGTCACCTTTTTCGGGTTATATATTTGGCACAATTGAGCGATGCGAGGGTCCGGTACCGTGGCCATGGCGCTCTGAGCTTCGCGCGCGCGAGCCGGATTCGGCTCGACACCCGTCAGCCAATGAAACAGGGTGCTCTTCCCCGAGCCCTGGTATCCCACGATTCCGATCTTCATGATTCCTCCTGTTATGCCGCAGTCGAACAAGACCAAGAACACGGTTGGGCAGTCGGCGGACCGTCGGCCGGTTGCCTGCCGAGTCACCTGTTATACCGCACGGGCCTGGATTTGTCCCGGCAGCTGAGCCGGATTCCCGCTCGTCTTTATTGGCACGTGACTGCCCGCGTGTGATTGCACAAGTCTCACGGTGCAGATGCTGAGTCTCGGCACGTCTTGTCCCCCCTGTACTCAGGGGGCAGGGGGGGTCGGCGGTGAAATCGAGCGCCGAAGGCGCAGCATTGCCGATTTGCATCCCGTGCGCGGTACAATCAGGATTCCCGAGCGAACGGTGCCATCGGCGCCGTCCGGGGGGGGTGAATTGCCAGAAGTGAGCGAGACGGTTGTTTTTCGTGCGCGGGGCCGACCGAAGATATTCCCGACACCCTTTGCTTTTGCCATCGGCAGCCTACCATTTAACGAAGGGAGGTGATCGTATGAAGGCGAAAGCTCTGAAGCCCTCCGAATCACGGCAACCGTACGAGCCCTCGGAGAGGGAGATTCGTAACCAGTGCGAGCGAATTCAGGCTCAGTGGACGGCTCGCGAGCGTAATCGACGAGCCGGTCGGAGCCAACAGAGTGGGTGGGTACCGCCCAGTTTGGATTGGATGTCGCTAGCGGATTCCGTGGGCGAAGGCGATGCAGCCGCAGCAATCCGCGCGGCAGACAGTCCCTGGTAGTGGCGCAATCCCCCTTCCCGAATAGGTCAGTCAACCCACTACGGCTTGACTGAAACAGCTCGCTGGTGGGAGCTGCCAGCTCAGTGGCGGCTCCCCGAGTTCTTTCAGCGCGCGGTTGGCCGCGGTGAAGGGTCGGCT
>SLMF01000155.1 GCA_007133715.1 Planctomycetaceae bacterium | reverse complement strand
GGTGGGCGCTACGAATGTGGCCGTCAATCTGGCTGCGGTCTTGGCCGAAGACCCCCGCCAGTCCGTGGTGCTGGTCGATCTGGACTTGGCCTTGGGCGATGTGGACGTGCTGCTGGACGTGATGCCGGGCCAGACGCTGGCCGAGGTGCTTGAAAATGTCGATCGCTTGGACATCGGGCTGTTGCGGCGGTCGTTGAGCCGCCTGGATTCGGGCTTGTATGTCCTGCCGCGTCCCGAACGGGTGAACGACGGCGGCACGTTGAGGGCAGAATGCCTGCACCGCTTGATGGTACAACTCAAAGCCTCCTTTTCCCGGATCGTGTTGGATTTGTCGAAGAGCTACTCTCGCCTGGACGGCGTGGCGTTGGAGCATTGCGATCAGGCGGTCCTGGTGACCCAGCTGACGTTGCCCAGCCTGCGGAATGTCGTGCGTCTTCAGGATGCGTTCCAAGACATCGAAGGCTTGGACTCGCGGCTGCAGATCGTGATCAACCGCTGTTCGCTCGATTCGCCCGTACGCCTGAAGAAGGCGGAGGAGATCATGGAGCGGGAGATCTTCTGGAAACTGCCGAATGATTACGCGCGGATCGTAGACGCCTGCAATCATGGGCTGCCGATCACGGTGCACCATCCCAAGGCGGAATGGTCGGAAGCGTTGCGTGCGATGGCAGCCGGATTGACGGAGCCGCCGCGGGAGCGTGTCCAATTGCCGACCGAGCGCTCGCCGGGCACCTGGGGGCGGGGGCGTAATGGCAACGTATTGGAGAAAGGCAGGTCGACGGCGGGGACGGGCGATTTCCTGCCCCTCGTGGCCGGGCCGGAAGTCGGGCCCAAACTGGGCGTGGACGAAGAACTCTACCGGCAGGTTGAATTACTCGGGAGGGAGACGCATTGATTAGCGATACCCATCTGCCTCGACAGAAATCGCTCGGCATGTCGGCCAGCGATCTCGGGATGCTGCGGGAACGGATCCATAGCAAGCTGGTGGAGAAACTGGATCTGGCCCGCGTCCGAGAGATCGAGGGCGACCGCCTGCGTCACGAAGTCCGCCAGGTTGTGGAACAACTGCTCGACGTCGAATCCACCCTGCTCAACCGCCGCGAGCGGGAAGCGGTGATCAACGATGTCCTGGACCAGGCGCTGGGCTTGGGACCCCTGGAAACCCTGCTGGAAGACCCCACGATCAGCGATATCCTGATCAACGGGCCGGACAACGTCTATGTCGAACGGCACGGGCGGATTGTCAAGAGCCACGTGCGTTTCTCGGGCGATGCCCAGCTGTTGCGGATTGTCGATCGGATCGTGTCCCGTGTCGGCCGCCGCATCGACGAGACCTGCCCGATGGTCGACGCCCGCCTGCCCGACGGCTCGCGAGTGAACGCGATCATCCCCCCCCTGGCGCTGGATGGAGTCATCGTCTCGATCCGCCGCTTCGGCAGACAGCCCCTGAACATGGAGAACCTGCTGGAGTTTCAAAGCCTGACGCCCGAGATCGCCTTCGTGCTGGAAGCCGCCATGCAGGCGCGTTTGAACATCATCATCTCCGGAGGCACCGGTTCCGGCAAGACGACGCTGCTGAATACCCTCTCCCGCTACATCGCCAATACGGATCGCATCATCACCATCGAGGACGCGGCCGAATTGCAGTTGCAGCAGGAGCATGTGGTGCGTTTGGAGACGCGGCCGCCGAACATCGAAGGCAAGGGCGAGGTCCGGGCGACGGATTTGGTCCGCAACGCCCTGCGGATGCGCCCCGAACGGATCCTGATCGGGGAATGCCGCGGCGCCGAGACGCTGGACATGCTGCAGGCCATGAACACGGGACACCAGGGCTCGCTGACCACCGTCCATGCCAATTCGCCACGGGATGCGATCGCCCGGATCGAGACCATGATTATGATGAACGGCCTGGATCTGCCGGTCCGCGCCATGCGCCAGCAGATCTCCAGCGCCGTGGACCTGATTGTCCAGGTCAGCCGCTTGCAGGGCGGTCCGCGGCGGGTGACCCATGTGACGGAGATCCTGGGCATGGAACAGGACATGGTGGTGATGCAGGACATCTTCGTCTACCAACCGGAGCGGGTGGATCGGGAGGGGGTGGCGCACGGTTCTTTCGCGGCGACGGGCGTTCGGCCACGCTTCCAGGAAAAACTGGAAGCGGTGGGCGTGCGGGTGCCGCCCGGGCTGTTCCAACAACGTGTTTTGATGAAGGACTAGGGCACAATGTATCCGCTGGTGGTGCTCGCGGTGTTCTTGGGGGTCACAGCAGCCGTATTCGGGTGCGGGCTGCTGATTCGCGGGGCCTGTCGCGAGCCGGCCGAAGTCCGGCTGGGCAACCTGGTCCGGGTGCAACGATACGGTGCGGAAGTGGCCGCCGGGGGATTCTCCCTGACCCGGTCCACTGAGAATCGTCTGGAGGCCCTCCCCTGGCTGTCCGTCGACATCCAGCAATTCATTGCCCAAGCGGGCTTGGAAACCACCACCCGGCGATTCCTGACCATGATCACGGCCCTGGCCGTGGGCGGCGGC
>SLMF01000649.1 GCA_007133715.1 Planctomycetaceae bacterium | reverse complement strand
GTTCGTCTTCCAACGGTGGCAGCGGGGAATGCGATACGGCGGGCGCCCCGGGCCACGAATCCTGGAAAACCGCGGTGGGCTCCGACCCCAGTGCCGACGGAAACGGACTCTCTTGCCAATGCACTTCCGGAGTTCCCGAAAACGCCCACTCGATTGAATCCGCCGCGGTCACGCCCCCTCCCGTGGCGCACAGCCACACCGCAACCAGCGGAATGCCGGGCCAACAGCAGGACCAGAGTCGTCGCGTCGCGTTCTTCATGCGGCCGTCTTCCACGTGCCGGATGCCCCCCCCCAATTCTCCCGTCCGACCCGGCGAACTGGCCACGCCGAACGCTCTCCCTAAGTCGACAGGAAGAGAACTTGGCAGTTTTTATCGTCTGCGCAAGACAGTCGGCTGAATCCAAAGAAAGCGATTCCGCAAGTTTGGTGGATCAGAACGGTCGGAATCGACAATAACTACCCCTGGGCGAGGGGGAAGAAAGGAATGAAAATCGCCATTTCCAAGGATTGCGAGTGAAAGGCTGAATAAGGGCCTCACGCCAAGACGCCAAGAAAAACCAGGGAAGCCAGAAAAGGGGCACCCAGCTTTCGCGTGAGACTACTGTTTTTGGATGAATGAGTAATAGTGCGTATTAGTGGCTTTGCCGAACAGAATCACTCTCAATCCAGTGGCTTTTCGCAATTCACTCCGATTCGGAAAACTGGCTGTCACCCTCTGCTCCTCCCCGTTTCAATGCGCCCGGCTTGCCTGGGGCGACCGTGATTTCCTTGCCGATCCTGAGCAGCTCACCGGCTGGAATCAGTCGGAGGTCAAGTGGAAATCGTGCACGCCGCTGGTCTGGACGTCGATTTCCAGCGGTTCGTCCTGGTACTTCTCGGGGACGATATCGGGAGCCGTCTCGTCCGGTCCGAGGCTGGGGTCGGGATTGCTGGCCGAGATACGGACGATTTTGCGGCCCGGCGTCAGTTGTGCCTCGTACCGGCCGTTGATGATCATGGCCCCACTGGGGACATCGCCGGGTTCGACGATTTCGAAGGAAATCGCGCCTTCTTGGACGGGAACGCCATCGAGGGTCACTTCGCCGGAAATCCGGCAGCTTCGGGGCCCGGGGTCACTGCAGCCGGAACCGAGGGTTAGCAGGCAGAGGGCAGTCAAAGTGAGGCAGAGCCCTGCCGCGGTCATTCGGAACATATTTTCACCTTAGTTTCACTTGATTTTGAGTTATTCGATACACGCATTCCGCGCATCTTGTTAGAAGGGACGCTGCTCCCGAGCGGGTCGGGTTGGCGAGCCCGCCAATCTTTGTCAGCGGCCACTGGCCGCGTCAGGATGCGCGGAGAATCTCTTCGTCGATTCTAGAAATCGCCCAGCGGCTGGCCGTCGGAACGAGAGGCCAGCTTTTGCCAGGTGCCGAGCCAGTTGATGTCCCAATTCCCGTTATGTCCGAGGTTGGCTCCCGGCCGCCAGCTTTCGATCATATCGGAAATAAAGCGCACGGAGCCGTCGGCCAGAGCGACCTGGACGCCGCCCGGGTGCTGACTGCGAGCCGCGATATGGCGGGCGATATTCGCGCCGCCCGCGGGACCTCGGCAAGGCGTGAAGTTCTGCCAATAGGCATTGCTGCTGGTCTTGCAGTAGGCGAACATGTCGGGGGTACCCGAGTTCGGTTCGGCGCGAGCCGAAAAGATACCGCCGCCCGAGTCGGCATCCCAGAGGCAGCCGCGGGCTTCGTAGGTACCCGAACTGAACGAATCACCGATCGCCGGGCTGATCAGGATCTCACCCAGCAGCAGGGTATTCGAGAGGCCGTCGGTGATGTCGGCGAAGGCCGTATACGAGTTCGCGTAGAAGATGCCATCGCCGAAGGGCGAAACGCCCTGGATCACCGTGTTCGGGTGATAGAATCGCACGGTGCCGAAATTGGCCATGTAGTTGCCATAGAAGCCCCGCGGTTTCCGCGAGCGCACATTCGGGTCCGAAGGGCACATGACCGCGGGAAAACGCGATTCCATCAAGTCGCGAAGCTGGCCCCGATTCCAAATCGGGGAAGCGTCGGACCAGTCGATTTGGTCGGCCACGGCACCCATTTCGATAAACGGCATGGTCCGCAGAAACCAAGTCGCACGTCGCCCGTCGCCCGCCACGGCGGGCGGAAAGCAATTGTACACATCGTGGTAGTTGTGCAGCGCCAAAGCCAGCTGTTTCAGATTGTTGGAACACTGTGTCCGACGAGCGGCCTCGCGAGCCGCCTGGATGGCCGGCAGCAACAAAGCCACTAGAATCCCGATGATCGCAATTACGACCAGTAACTCGACCAGCGTAAAACCTCTCCGATGGTTCATTCGAATAACCCTCAAAAAAACGGATGACAATTCTGTATGTGGGAAAACGCCAAGATTATCACCAAACTTGCCAGGCTGGCATCGATTGCTGCGCGAACGATTCGATCCCCATGGGCGCATTATACGACGCGGTTGTGGAAAGCGACAAGGAAACGGATCTCTTCAGACAGTTTCTTTTAAGGTAACGTATTCCTTCGAAGATTGTAACTGCCAATTCGCGGGTCGAGACAATCTTCCCAAATGCTGGCGTTCCTGAAGATCCCCCAACAAAACCGCTCCTGTGGCTCGGGAGCTTCGAAACCGACGCCGTTTTGGGAGGGCCTTTTTTCGGCAGGTCTGACATCAAGGGGCAAGGCAGATGACAGAACCTCGTGACCGGGACACTCCCAACAGATCTTCCTTTTTATGACTCTGGAGGAGCGGCCTTGATCTCCGGCGTAATCTGGTTGGCTGCGGAGTGGGGGGCGAGTTTGCCGGCTAGCCCCCTGGAACTTTTGCCGTTGGGACCTATCTTTAGTAGTGGGTCGCCACGGCGCGACGCCGTGGGCGACGGCAGGGCAGCCAGCCCGAGTGGTCCCGAACTCGAGTCGAGGTCGCTTCCAACACCGCTCCCACGCTGCCCTGTCCCGACCGCGTCGGTCGCCGAGTTCCCGACCCACAGGAGTGGTTTTCGTGAGAGCCTCCCAGAACCTGCAAGAAAGGTGGTGATTGATGGCGGAGGGAAGTGTCAAACCTGGACACGGGGCGGACGGCTCTGCGACTTGCCATCGGCTGCAGGAGGCCCGCGACAAGATCGTGGACCAGTTGGCACAGGTGATCGTCGGCCAGCGGGAGGTCATCGAGGAATTGTTGATCTCGTTGTTCAGCCGCGGACACTGCCTGCTGGAAGGCGTGCCGGGTTTGGCCAAGACGCTGATGATCAGCACGCTGGCCCGCACGCTGAATCTGAGTTTCAGCCGAATTCAATTTACACCCGACCTGATGCCGGCAGACATCACGGGCACCGAGATCATCGAGGAGAACCGGGCCACCGGGGCCCGCGAGCGGCGGTTTCTGGAAGGGCCCGTGTTCTCGAACATCATCCTGGCGGACGAGATCAATCGGACGCCCCCCAAGACGCAGGCGGCGTTGCTCGAGGCGATGCAGGAGCGGCAGGTGACGGTCGGCCGCATCCGGCATCCGCTGACCGACCCCTTCTTTGTACTTGCCACTCAGAACCCGATCGAACAGGAAGGCACCTACCCGCTGCCCGAGGCCCAGCAGGACCGTTTCATGTTCAAGGTGTTTGTCCGCTATCCGACGTTCGAGGACGAGTTCGAGATCGCGCGGCGGACGACGACCATCGAATCGGATGAGATCCAACCCGTCTTGTCGGGCAGTGAGATTCTCCAATTGCAGCGGATGGTGCGAGAGGTGCCGATTTCGGAGCATGTGATCCGGTACGCTTTGTCGCTGGTCCGACAAACACGTCTGGGGTATCCGGGGGTTCCGGATTTTGTGGAACAGCAATTGGCGTGGGGCAGTGGCCCGCGTGCGGTTCAGTTCCTGATTTTGGGGGGAAAGGCCCGCGCGTTGCTGGATGGCCGGACCCACGTGTCCACCGACGACATCCAGGCGTTGGCCCGTCCGGTCCTACGGCACCGGTTGCTGGTGAACTTTGCGGCGGAGAGCGAGGGGGTCACCCCGGATGCGATTGTCGAGCGTTTGTTGGAAATCACGCCTACCAAAGAAGATGAACTGACTCGCGATGCCCGATTCCAGAAGATTTTTGCATCCTGAGGCGATCAAGCGGCTGGCGCGGCTCGAGTTGCGTGCCCGGCACATCGTCGAAGGCTTCCTGGCCGGGATGCACCGCAGCCCCTATTATGGCCAATCGATCGAGTTCCTCCAGCATCGCGAGTACGTCGTGGGCGACGATCTCCGCCATGTGGACTGGAAAGTCTGGGCTCGCCAAGATCGGTTGTACGTCAAACAGTATGAGGAGGACACGAATCTCCGCTGTACGTTGTTGGTCGATGTTTCGAACAGCATGCGTTACGGCAACGGGCCGCTGAACAAATACGAGTATGCCTGTACGATCGCCGGCAGTCTGGCCTATTTGGTGCTCCGCCAGCAGGATGCGGTGGGGTGTTGGGCGTTTGACCAGACGATTCGGCAGCGGGTGCCGGGGCGGACCAAGCGGAATCATCTCCGGTCGATCGTCGATGCCCTGGCGGTCAGCGATCCGCGGGAAAAGACGGATCTGTCGGGCATTCTTGCGATGGCGGCGGAGGGTTTGCCGCGGCGGGGGATGGTGATCCTGGTCTCCGATCTGCTGGTCGATCCGGAGGGGACGTTGCGGGGTTTGAAGTTGCTTCGGCAGCGGGGTCACGATGTGTTGGTGTTTCATGTGATGGATGACGACGAGCTGGACTTTCCGTTTTCCGGTCCGGTCCGGTTCGAGGGTTTGGAGAGCGTCGAGCAATTGAACTGCAACCCGCGGGCTTTGCGGGAGGGTTATTTGGAGGTATTAGGCCAGTATTTGGAGACGATCCGCCGGGGCTGTGCCACGCATCGGATCGATTATGCCTTGATTCGCACACGCCAGCCGTTGGATGCTGCGCTCGCCGTTTACTTGAGCAAGCGATGGGGCGCGCGTCACCGCCCGTAGTGTTTATGCAATTCGTTCATCAGCCACTGACGTGGGGTTTCTTCCTGGTCCTGCTGCCTCTGTTGATCCATCTGATCAACATGATGCGCCACCGGCGTGTGCCGTGGGCGGCGATGGATTTCTTGCTGCAGGCGTATCGTAAGCACCGCAAGTGGATTTGGCTGAAACAGTTGCTGTTGCTGCTGCTGCGGATGGCCGTGGTGGCGGTGGCGGTGGCGATGTTGGCTCAGTGGGTGACGCGGGGCCAGTGGTTAAATCTATTTGGGGGTACGCCGACGCATCATTACGTCTTGTTGGACGACAGTGTTTCGATGTCCGATCGTTGGGGGGGTACGAGTGCCTTTGATTTGGCGTTGAGTGCGGTCCAGCGGATCGGGGCTCAGGCCAGCTCGGAGGACACGCCGCAGCGATTCACGTTGATTCGTTTTTCCCGGGCGGCTCGCTGGGGTTCGCAGGCCGAGGGGGAGGAGGTGGCTGCGGTCGCCGATTTCCAGGCGCACGTTGTGGATCCGGATTTCGATGTGACGCTGGAAGAGGCCCGCCACGGTTTCGAGGTGACCGAACTGGCGGTGGGCCCGTTACCCGCCTTGTCGGTGCTGGCGGAGATGATCCGGGAGTCGCGGGAGGAGAACCGGATGGTGTATCTCGTTTCCGACTTCCGATCGGCCGAGTGGTCTCGTCCGCAGGAGGCTCGGGACACGTTGCGAGAGATCGAGGATTCGGTGGCTTCGATCCAATTGGTCGGTTGTGTTCAGGAGATGCGTCAGAATCTGGCGGTGGTGGACATTCGGCCGGTGGGTGACACACAGGCGGCCGGGGTGCCGTTGTTTGTGAGCGTCGCGGTGCGGAATTTCGGTCCTCAGACGGCGCGGAACGTGCCGTTGAATGTCCGCACGGTGTACTATCCGCCGGAGAGTTCGGCGGTGGATCGTCCGGAGCAGGCGACGGGTCGCGTGGATGATTTGCCCACCGTGTTGATCGAAGAGATTGAACCGGGTCAGACGGTCGAACGGCGGGTGCAGGTGTATTTTCCGCAGCCCGGTCGGCACGTGGTGAAAGCCGTTTTGCCGGACGATCCGGTGGCGGCGGACAACCGGCGGTGGTGTGTGCTGGAGTTTCCCGAGCATGAGCCGGTACTGATTGTGGACGGTTCGCCGGACCAGCGTCATGCGTATTTTTTGGAATCGGTATTTCGACCGGGCGGGCGGGTGACGACCGGGATTGCACCGGAGGTGCATTCGCCCGCTTTTTTGCGGGATGTGGCACCGCAGCGGTTGGAGGATTATCGGGCGATTTTTCTGCTGGACGTCGCCCGTCTGGACGAGCGTGCGGTGGAGACGTTGGAGACGTACGTGTCGGGTGGCGGGGGGTTGGCCTTTTTCGCCGGTCCGCAGGTGGATCCGTCTTATTACACCCAACGGCTGTATCGCGGCGGGACGGGGCTGTTCCCCCTGCCGCTGGAGCGTGAGGACTTTCTGCACCGCGAGGATGCGCGGCGTGCCCCGGACATCGAGGTGGCGGAGCATCCTGTGTTCGAGGTGTTTTTGGACGAGCGGAATCCGTTTATCCGGTTGATTACGGTGGAAACCTATCTGCGTCCCTCGTTGGATTGGCGGCCCGACCCGGACTCGGGCGTGACGGTGGCCGCTTCCTTGCGTAACGGGATGCCGCTGGTGGTGGAACGCCGTTTTGGCGAGGGCCGGGTGGTGGCCTTTCTCACCGCCCTGGCGCCCGGTTGGAACAATTGGGGCAACGATCCCAGCTTCGTCGTCGTCGCCCTCCGGCTGCAGGCCCATCTGGCCGCGGGACGTCGCGATTTCGACGCCCGTAGTCTGGGCAGCCCGTTGTCGGTGGTCCTGCCCGGCCAGGATTATCGCGAGGATTTCCAGTTCGTCGTCCCAGGTGAGTTGCCCGACACCCGGCGGGTGATCGATGTCTCTGCCAGCCGGCGAGAGGACGATGCGAATGGGATGCAGGCGCGGATCGGTGGCCGTTTGTTGGACGACACCACCGATCGTAGCGGGATCTATGAAGCCTGGACGGTCACCTCGACCGGGCAGGCGGACGTGCAGCGTTTTGCTCTGAATGTCGATCCGGACGGTGGGGATCTGCGTCTGGTAGATCCGGCGGAACTGGTCGCCGCTCTGGAACCGGTGCGAGCGGAGTACCGGGTGGCTCAGCAGTACACGTACGAGCAGGCCGGTTGGGGTCAAGGTCAGCGGAATTTGTTGCTGCTGATCCTGCTGGTCGGTTTGTTGTTGGGCGAGCAGGCGGTGGCCTATTCGGCCAGTTATCATCCGCCGCGTTGATGGCGAACGGAGGAGGTAAGCGGAATGCGGGGGCGGTTAGCCAACGAGACGGTCGGCGAATTCTATCAGTTCGCCCGCGTCCAGGCGATGAGCGAATGGTGGCATTGGCTGCTGCTGGTGCTGGTTTGCTTTGCCGCCCTGGCGTACGTGGTCACCGTCTACCGCCGCGACAATGTCGAGCTGTCGCGAAGTGTCCGTTGGCTGCTGGTCGGCTTGCGGTTGCTGGCCTTTGCCGGGGTGCTGTTCTATTTCTTTGATTTGGAGAAGCGTGCCGAGCGGCAGGTGGTGCAGAACTCGCGGGTGCTGATGTTGGTGGACACCAGCCAGAGCATGGGCTTGGCGGACAGCGAGAGTTCGGCCGGGGTGGGCAACACGACGCGGATCGAGCGGGTGGTGTCGCAGGTGGCGGGAGGCCCGCTGGTTCAAGCTCTCCGGGCGCGTCATGATGTGTTGATCTACCGTTTCGACCAGGAGTCGCGTCCGTTCGAGGTCGGCCGTTGGCCGCAGTTGTCGGCGGTGGACGAGGAAGCCCGCTTGCAGGCGGGCGAATCGGCTTTTCGCCGTTCGTTGATCGTGTCACGCCGTTTGGCCTGGGCTGGCGGGGCGTTGCTGTTCCTGGGCACCTTTCTGGTGCTGGTCCATCTGCTCGTCCGTCGGCCGCGGGCGCGGCCGGACAGCGAGGCGTGGTCGCTGCTGGGCGGGGTGCTGGCGCTGGCCGTGGGGGGCGTGGTGCTGGCGGTGGCGCATGTGCAGGGTCCCGAGCTGTCGTTGGGAGCCGTACTGGGTTTAAGAGAAGCCGAATACCGGCCCGAGGCGGTCGATGGGGACGCGGAGGAGTCGGAGGACGCGACGTCGCCCGAGGCGATGGACTGGTCCGAGGCCTTGGCCGCGCGCGGTTTGAAGACGCGGATCGGCGATGCCCTGCGATACCTGGTGAACCGCGAGCGGGGGGGCCCGATTGCGGCGATCGTGCTGTTCACGGACGGCCAGCAGAATGCGGGCACGGAGCCGGCGGTGGCCGCGGCGATGGCGCAGCGGGCGGAGATCCCCGTCTACACGGTGGGTCTGGGCAGCGAGCGGAGACCGCTGAATGTCCGCGTGGTGGACCTGGAAGCCCCCCAGCGCGTTTTCCCCGGCGACCGCTTTCCTCTCACGGGTTACATCCAGGCCACAAATTACCCGGGGCGAACGGTCGATGTCCGCTTGACGTCCTTTCCGGCCGGTGCGGACGAGGGGGCCGTCGAGGAGTTGGTCGAGGCGGAGCAGCAGGTGGTGTTGGGCGAGGAGGGCGAGATTGTCACGGTGCGATTCGAGGTCGAGCCGGATCGTGCGGGGCGGCGGACCTATCGCTTGTTCGCCCAACCGCCCCCACGCGACCATAACCCGCTGGACAACGTCAAGACGGCGAACGTCGAGGTGGTCGAGCGGCGGAACCGGGTGCTGCTGCTGGCGGGCGGCCCGACCCGCGAGTACCGCTTCCTGCGGACGCTGCTGTATCGCGACCGCGACACGGTGCTGGACGTGTTGCTGCAGAGTGCGGGTGCGGGTTTTTCCCAGGATGCCGATAATCTGCTCGAGGATTTCCCGGCCGATCCGGAGGAGTTGTTCCAGTACGATGCGATTGTGGCTTTCGATCCCGATTGGATGGCCTTGGACGGGCTGCAGATCCAGATGCTCGAGCAATGGGTAGCGGAGCAGGCGGGTGGCTTGGTCGTGGTGGCGGGTCCGGTACACACGCCGCAATGGGCCGAGCGGCGTCGGGGGGATCCGCGTTGGGACACGATCCGGGCGTTGTATCCGGTCGAGTTTTACACGAGCGGTTCGCCGGCCATGGGATTGGGCCGATTTGGCGGCGACACCGCCTGGCCGTTGGATTTCAGCCGCGACGGTTTGGATGCGGAGTTTCTTTGGCTGGAAGACGAACCGTTGGCGAGCGAAGCGGCGTGGGCGGCGTTTGGGGGCGTGTTCGGCTACTATGCGGTCAAGGATCCCAAGCCGGGGGCGCGGGTTTACAGCCGGTTTTCGGACCCCACCACGGCGATCGAAAATGCCCTGCCGGTCTACCATGCCGCCCATTTCTATGGCGCCGGCCGGGTGTTCTTCCAGGCCAGTGGCGAAATGTGGCGGATCCGCGCGGTGGACGAAAACTATTTCGACCGCTACTACACGCGGCTGATTCGCTGGGTCTCGCAGGGGCGGCTGTTGCGTGATTCCCGCCGCGGCGTGCTGCTGGTGGACAAGGAGCGTTGTCTGCGGGGCGATACGGTGGTGGTCCAGGCGTTGCTGACCGACGCGCAGAACCGGCCGCTGGAGGATCCGGAGGTGGTGGCCAATTTGGTGCCGCCGGGGGGGGCGCGGCAGCGGTTGGTGTTGCGTCGCACGCCGGGCGGGGCTCGGGAGGGGGCTTATACGGGCCAGTTCACGGCGACGGCCGAAGGGGATTACCGGATCGAACTGCGGCCCCCACGGGCCGATCTGGAGGAATTGATGGTCGCCGAGGTGCGGAGCCGCATCCCGGCCTTGGAGATCGAGCGGCCGGAGCGCAACGATGCGCTGCTGGCCGAACTCGCCCAGGCCACGGGTGGCGAGTACTACGTGGGGGTCCAGGCGACGGTGGGGGCGCCGGGCGGGCAGCCGCCGCTGGCCGCAGCGATCGTGCCGCAGGAGTTCGTCAGTTTTCTGCCCGGCACGCCCGACCGGCGTTTCGATCGGTTGCTGATGGCTTGGTTGATGGCCCTGATCTGCGGGGCGCTGGCGCTGGAGTGGCTGTTCCGGCGGCTGAGCCGTCTGGCATGACGTCAAGGGCGACGGCGGCCGTTCGGCGGAGAGAGACTGAGAGGAACGAGACGATGGGTGCGAGTTATCTAAGGGACAACGC
>SLMF01000264.1 GCA_007133715.1 Planctomycetaceae bacterium | reverse complement strand
GATATCGAATTCGCCGTCCAAATGCTCCAGTTGCGGCATGCCGCCGACTATCCCGAAGTCCTCGTACCCGGGACCCTGCAGGCCCTGGACCAATTGACCACGCTGGGCTTGATGGACCGCGAGGCTGCGGAAGCCTGGGCCCGCTCCTACCGCTTCCTCCGGCGGGTCGAGGCCAGTCTGCGCTTGATGAACACCACCGCCCGCCACGACCTGCCCCAGGACGAGGGCGAGTTGCAGAAGCTGGCCTACCTGCTGAACCATGACCACGCCTCCGACCTGCGGGACGCCTGCCGCCGATGCACCCAAGAGAACCGCGCTCGGTTCGACCGCCTGTTCGCTCAAGTGGCCAAATCCACGGTTTCTCTCGCCGCAAATGCTTGACACACACACACCCTGTAACTGTTCTAATCCACACTAAGTGTCCGCGCGATATCCGGCACGCGACCCGTAAAATAGCTCCGTCCGGCGCGCAGGCGAACTAAAGAGTTCTGGCGATCCGTGCTCGTGCTCAGTCGCGGAGCGGCGGTGGTGACGTTTCTCGTGAGATCCATGTCAACTCCCGCCGCCGCTGATCCCGAACGTTCGGGCCGGCACGGTGGCACCGCTTGACCTCCCAGGCTGTCGCCCGGGTAGCCGAGGCCGAACGAGCCGGGATTTGTGATCGACGATCGCTGTTGACAGCCCATTCCGCGGATGCCCGCGGTTCTGCCTTGATCTGCGGAGCTAAGGCGTTGTTTCGTCGTCAGATTCCAGTTCGTCTGGGTGCTGAGCTTCGTACTCTTCCATCAAGACGGCGGGGCAGACCTCTTGTTCGCCGCATTGTTTGCATACGATTCGCACCAAGTCCCCGCTACCGATTTTCAATTCTTGCTCGACACACAGGTCAAAGAGCTGTTTTAGGTGGGAACAGGTCATCACGTGCCTCCGTGTTGAAAGGTAGCTTGGCGACCGCGAGTCACTCGATCGGATCGATCTGTCGTTCCTCGGCCGCTTCGCGATACTGGATGTAATCCGCGATATTTTGGGCTTCTTGGGTCAACCACCGCTGCCGCTTTTCCAGGAAGTGCCGGTATTTCGGCAAGCCTTCGGGAGCCATCGCCTCGGTATAATCGCCCACATAGGGCACGAGCAGATCAATCCACAGGGCCAATTTATCCATTTCTTCGCGGGTCAATTGAACCCCGAAATGCGAGCCTTGTTCGAGCATGGTAATCAACGGGCTTGTCGAGGCGCCGGCTGCGTAAGGCGGGAGTACGGGAGGAGCCGACTGGGGGTTCACCCAATTGGCGACGCGACGGTGCGCCAAAGCTCGGTACGAGTCACTCCACTTCCGCTGCGCTCTTGCATCGAGCTGCTGTAGCCCGCGGAGGCTGAAAGCGGGAACCGCTTGGTCCGCTGTCGCTCGCTCCCAGGGTCCCCGTGGGGCCTGATGATCGCTGAAGTAGGGCGGGGCGGCATCCAAGTGATGGCAAACGACGCAGTTGTCGTCAAGAATAGGCTGTACCTCCTGGATGAAGCTAAACCCGCGTGGAGGCCCGTAAAACGGATCCAGCGAACGCGGACCGGCCAGGGCGGCCCGCGTCATCGCAGCGGGCGGCGCCGTGGTATTCTTGTGGTCGTGGCACCCCACGCAAGATTGCACTTCATTTGGCATCAGCGTAGTCCAGCTGCGCATCGTCTGAACTTTGTGCCCGTGTTCATCGACGGCTTGAAAATAGAGGGGAGTCCGCGCCGGTACTTCAAACGCTGCAGAGCCGTCTTCGTATACGGGTGCGGTGCCCAAAATGCGTTTCACGTCCCAAGCACCTTGAATCGAAATCGGCGTACTGACCAGAGCGCCACCCGCCGGACCGCTGTTGAAATTCTCCCCCACGCCCGCCGCGCGATACTCCAACGCAATCACTCGGATCGCATGGACCGTACCGCGTGCGATTCCTGGCAAGCCTAACCCCTGGTAGACATCATTGATAAAGACCTTCCCCGTCTGCTGGCGATAGTCCACCCGACTAGGCTGCGGTGTCGGTCGCGGTCGAGCCCGCAAGGGGACCGGACGGTTGCTGTGAATCGAGCGGTCATGTGCCAGCAGCTCACGCCGACCGTCTTCATCCACATAGTAGATTCCGAATGTACCCTGGCCATCCGGTTGAAAACTGACCAAAAATTCCCGCTCACTCAAGGGATACGGGTACATAAACTGATCCCCCGATTGGCCGTAACGATCAATGCGGTCGGGTGTCGTGCGGCGAATGGGGGCGATCAGTTGTGCGCCTTGGTTTTCTTCCCGGCCGCGAGCCGGATCCACGATACCGAGCCATCCTTTTTGGGTGGTGTGATGACCGGTGAAAATTGCTACATATCGATTCGTGCCGGGTATGCTACGGGCGTGGATCAGGGTGGTGGGAAAATAGGAGTTGTTGCCGTACAGCGCTCGCTGAGCCGTTCCATCGGGGTTCATATGGAACAGCCCCTGGGGGTAAATCTGGCCCCGATCATTGTAATCCCAACGCGTGTAAACAACTCGCCCATCGCATGTGACGG
>SLMF01000001.1 GCA_007133715.1 Planctomycetaceae bacterium | reverse complement strand
GGAGCCGGACGGCTGGTCGCGTTCGGCCACGACGGGTATCTCCAGCAAGAGATGCTGGCTGCGCACGACACGGGGCGTCTGATTCAAAACGCGGTCCGCTGGTCCGGCCGGGAGCATGCCCCGTCCACGGTCGTGATCGGGGCTCGCGACCTGGCCGACTATCTGGAGGCCCGGGGTTTTCCGGTCACCCGCCTGCAGGTCGCCGAGGCCTCGGACGCACCGCTGGACGGCGCGGTCGTCTGCATCAATGCCAACCAGCTTCGCTCCGCCCGGCTCCTGGAACGATTGCGAGCCCATTTGAACCAAGGGGGTGGGGTGCTGGCCTTCGCCACCGGTTGGGGGTGGCGGCAGCTGAACCCCGGTCAGTCATTGGACCGCGACTTCCTGGGTAATGCCCTGCTGGCCGAGGCCGGATTGGCGTTCTCGGCGGCCATGAGTCAGCGTGGGCAGGCTGCCGGACTGCCGGTCGATCGCCAGCCCGGGCCGTGGCTGCACGCCGGTCGGGCACTGGAGGCTTTGCACGAGGCGACTGCCGGAGAGCCGGTTTTGAGCGATACCGAACGGCAGCAGATCGCGGACACGGTGACAATGGCCGCGGAAGCCGTGTGGCACGAGGAAGCGAGCTTTCGCCCGCGTCTGGAAACGCTGCTGGATGCCTCGACCACGCCGATCGTACCCTCGCCCGACCGGCCGATTCGCCAGCGTGATGCCCTGGAACGGCTGATCGTCGCCCTGCAATCGACGCGACTGCAGCAGACGCCTGCAGCCGAAGTGCCGGCTCATCCGGCGGCGGAAATTTTTCCCGGCGCAGTCCCCGACGACGCTCCCCGGGAGACACGCACCTTGGAAATCGACACCCGCGTCCCGCGTTGGCATAGCACGGGCCTGTACGCCGCACCCGGAGATCGCCTCACCGTCCGCGTGGACGAGTCGGCGGCGGGCCAAGGGCTGGGGATCCGCATCGGCGTGCATACCGACAGCATTCGGCGACGACCCGACTGGTGGCGTTTTCCTGAAATCACCCGCCGCTTTGCTCTGGACCAGCCGGAAATCACCCTCGCTTCGGCCTTCGGCGGACTGATCCTGGTCGATGTGCCCCACAACTGCGATCTGGGGACGATCCCCGTAGTCATCGAAGGCGCGGTGGCGGCGCCCTGGTATGTCCACGGAACGACCGATCGGGACGAATGGCGGGAGACCCTCCGCCAGCTGCCCGCACCGTGGGCCGAAATCGGCAGCGACAAAGTCGTCATCAGCGTCCCCTCGCGGTACGTGCGGCAGTTGGACGATCCGGCGGAACTCATGGATTTCTGGGATTCCGTGCTGGACGCCTGTGCCGATCTGGCCGCTCGGGACCGGCAGCGGTCCAGTCCCGAACGCTATGTGAGCGACATGCAGATTTCCGCCGGATACATGCATGCCGGTTATCCGATCATGACCTTTCTGGATGCGGCACCCCGGTTTGTGGATGTCGAACTGCTCCGCCGTCAAGGTGATTGGGGAATGTTCCACGAGATGGGTCACAATCACCAGAGCCGCGACTGGACGTTCACCGGCACGGGCGAGGTGACCGTCAATCTGTTCACGCTCTACGTATTGGAGCGGTGTTCACCCGAGGCGCCCCTGCACCGGGCGATTCGACCGCAGGCCAAGACGCAGCGGATCCGGCGGCACATTTTGGAGAACCAGAGTGATTTCGAAGCCTGGAAAAGCGATCCGTTCACCGGTCTGATCATGTACATCCAGCTTCAGCGAGCCTTCGGGTGGGAGGCCTACCAGCGCGTGTTCGCCGAGTATCGCGATCTGCCCGCCCGTGAGCGTCCGCGGACGGACGCGGAGAAACGCGATCAGTGGCTGGTGCGGATGTCGCGGACGGTCGAGTCCAATTTGGGTCCGTTTTTTGAGACGTGGGGCGTGCCGACTTCCGCCGCGGCCCGGCAGTCGATCAAGGATCTGCCGGTGTGGATGCCCGAGGGGTTTCCGCCGACACGGTGAACGGCCCCCGGGACGTCGCCCGGAAAACGCGGCTCCGGAACCGCTCGGCGGCGACGCAATTCGCGCCGCTTCTCAGCCGGAGTCGCGAAGCTCGAACGCCTGACTGGCAGCTCCCAGGAGGGCCGTTTTGTCGTTGATCAGGATCCGCACGGGCATCTTTTCGATCTCCTCGCGCATGCGCCCTTTGTTCAACAAGCCGCGAACGAAGTGGGGGGTGCCTTTCAGCCGCTGGCGCAATTTGACCACGATCCCTCCACCCAGCCAAATCCCGCCACGGGCGAAGTACTTCAGGGCCATATTCCCTGCCTCCGCCCCCATCAATTCGAGGAACAGGTCCAAGGCCCGTTCACACAGGGCAGATCGCCCCTGCAGAGCCGCCTCGGAAATCGCGCGCGGCAGGTGAGCATCGCTGATCGAGTCGAACCCCTCCGGCTGGTCGCCACGTCCCGTATCCCGCAAGAATCGGTAGATGTTCAGCAGCCCCGGCCCCGAGACCACCCGTTCCCAACTGACCCGCCCGTGCCGATGGACCAGATACTGCGCCAATTCGAACTGTAGGGGTGTCTGCGGCCCGAAATCAGAGTGGCCCCCCTCCGTGGGCACCGGTGTGTAACGGCTGCCGTCCCAAAACATGCCGGCTTGACCAAAACCCGTCCCAGGGGAAATCACCACCGCATGGCCCACCACGCCCGGTTGGCCCGCGCGGACCACGTCGATGTCCGTCGATTCGAGACACGCAATCCCATACGCGTTGGCTTCCAAGTCGTTCAGCACTCGGACCCGCGGGATCTGCAATTCTTGAACCAACTGCGGGCCATCGACTACCCATTCCAGGTTCGTCGCAACACATCGGTTCTGATGCACGGGCCCGGCGACGCCGAAACAAGCGGCCTCGGCCCGCTCACTCCCACCCTGCAGAAATTCCTGACAGATCAGGTGCAGCGCCGGATGCTCCTGGCTGGAAAACGTGTGCTCCCGCACGATCCGAATGCGGCCTTGCGAGTCGCGGTCGGTAATTGCCAACCGCGTGTTCGTACCCCCAATATCCCCTGCCAGGATCATGTTTCTTTCTGCCTTCGTTCGCGGTAACAAAGCCCCCTGCAGCAGCTCTGTCGGGGGGCACGAATGGGAACCTTACGCCGGACGGATTATAAACAGTTTTCCGGCAACTGGGGATAAGCCCCCCGCCCTGCTCCAATTTTTTGGTAGTGCCGCAAATCACCCTTGACAAATCAGACCCCCTCTTTGGGTGGTTGATCTCAGTTATCGCCGGTCGCAGACAGAAACGATTGCCGTTGGCGGACGAGCCAATCCGCCAGCGAGGCCATTCCTTGGTCATGGAGGGATGCCACTTCGAACACCTGGGCTTCCGGCGCCAGACGGCGCATGTCGCCCCGTGCCCGCGGGACCGCGAAATTCGTGTGTGCCAGCAGATCGCACTTGGTGATCACCAGCGCGTTGCTGCGTTGGAAAATGGCGGGGTACTTGATCAGTTTGTCATCGCCCTCGGCGACACTCAACACCACCACTCGCAGATGTTCGCCCAAATCGTAACCGGCGGTGCAGACCAGGTTCCCGACGTTCTCGATGATCAGCAGATCCAAGTCTGCGTCGGTAAAACCGTCCCAGGCGGCGGCGATCATGTTGGCATCCAAATGACACATGCCCTCGGTGTTGATCTGCACCACCGGGACGCCCAACCGTTCCATCCGCTCGGCGTCGATCTGACCGGCAATATCGCCTTCGATCACGCCCGGCGAGAGGCGGCCGTCCAGGTGGCGGAACAGGCCTTCCAACAACGTCGTCTTCCCACATCCGGGGGAGCCCACCAAGTTGACACAAAAGATCTGCCGGGCTGCCAAAAAATGGCGGTTCTCCGCAGCTAACTGGTCATTCGCTTTCAGTAAATCTTTGGCAGCTACGATTCTCATCCGAAACAACTCCTCGATTTTGACGGTTGAAGTCGGTTTTATCGAGTCTACCGACCATCCCCAGTATAGATGATCTTACCGTTCCGGGGTGCTTGGGGCCAAGGTGTCCGATCCGTTTTGTTAGGGCCTCTAAGGCAAGCGAACCGGTTCGTCGCCGGCGCGTGTCGACAGGGCACGGTAGGTGGCCAAGTCGATGTTGTCGGACACGAATCGGACGCTTCCGTCGCCCATCCCGAACAACCCGCCGCCCGGGTGACGGCTGGCAAAGGCACCGTTGTTATCGAAGAACGTGATGCCTTGACCGGTGGGCGTGTTCAGTGGATTCTCCGTGTTGCGGAGCGAGTAATTGTGGCGGCCAGCCACCTTCCAGCGATTGCGACCCTCACGGGTATGCGAGTCGATGACTTCCCCCACAAAAAAGGTGTTACTCAAGCCGTCGCGGCAGTGGGCGACAGACAAAGCCACAATGTAAATGAACATCCCGTTATTCATTTTGGCAGCGGGAGTCCAGCCCTGACTGGGCCCGACGGAGCCCGCAGCGAAAGCGTAATTGCTGGTCCCCCATCCGACGTGCAGCGGTTCGTCTGCCGAACTGGGGCAGACGAAGACGGCGGGCCGCTCCCGCTGGAGACTGGCCCAGTCGGGGATCAATGCGGTCCAACCGGCTCCCGATTCGCCGATTCCGCAGTTTGACGGCGAGATCGCACCACGCTCCCACCCGATTTGATCGTACAGCGACTGGAGCTCCATTTGCGGTAGCAACATGGCGAACCCGCTGGTCGACGGCCGCTGTTGGTCGCTCTTCACGTTCGGGCCGCTGAGAGGCGCCAGACCGTTGTAGTTGGAGCAATCGGACCCCATGCGGCCCGGCGGAAAAACCCGGGTCGCATTCTCGTAGTTGGCCAGTGCCACCATGATTTGCCGAACGTTGTTCGAGCACTGCGAACGGCGAGCCGCCTCGCGGGCCGCTTGAATCGCCGGCAGCAGCAGGGCCACCAACACGCCGATCACGGCGATGACCACCAGCAGTTCGATGAGCGTAAAGGCGACCCGCAATGTGGAGACCCGGGACGCGTTGCGGGATGGGGCTGCTTTCGTTGCCATGATCGCGACTCCTTTCGATCCCCCCACACAAAAAAGAAAGGGGCTCCCATCTTCCTTACTTCCATGTCAAGGAAACTCCGGCTTGGGGCCGTGCAGAATGGGTACCGCACGACCCCCGGACAGCGCCCGGCAACCGCTGCCGGACCCGGCTCACGGCAATACCACCGGTTCCTTGCCGGCGCGTGTCGACAACGCACGGTAGGTGGCCAAGTCGATCGTATCGGCGACGAAGCGGACGCTGCCGTCTCCCAAGCCAAAGTTGGCACCGCCCGGATGCCGACTGGCAAAGGCGCTGTTGTTCCCGTTGTGCGTAATGCCCTGACCCGTGGGGGTATTCAGGGGATTCTGGGTGCTGCGGAGCGAACTCTGGTGACGGCCGGCTACCAGCCACCGGTTGACGCCCTGGCTGGTGTGCGAATCGATCACTTCGCCGACGAAGAAAGTATTACTCAAACCATCCAGGCAATGTGCGACAGAGTGGGCCACGATGTAGATGAACATGCCATTGTTCAGCTTGACTGCCCCGGATGTCCCTACGCTGGGGCCAACCGTTCCGGTAGCAAAGGCGTAGTTGCTGGTTCCCCAACCCGAATTCAAGGGCTCGTCAGCCGCGCTGGGACAGACGAACGTATCAGGGCGCGCTCGCTGCACACTCGGCCAATCGTCGATCAGCTCCGTCCAGCCTGCGCCGGACGCTCCCAAACCGCAGTTCGACGGCGAAATGGCCCCGCGCTCCCAACCGATTTGGTCGTACAGCGATTGTAACTCCAATTGGGGCAGTAGCATCGCAAACCCGCTGGTCGCCGGCCGCTGCTGGTCACTCTTCATCTGGGCACCGCTAGTGGGTGCCAAGCCGTTGGACTCCCAGCAATCAGCACCCATTCGCCCCGGCGGAAACACCTTCGTCGAATTCTCGTAATTCGCCAAACCCACCATGATCTGCCGCATGTTGTTCGCACATTGCGAGCGGCGAGCCGCCTCGCGAGCCGCCTGAATCGCTGGCAGCAGCAGGGCCACCAAAATCCCAATGATCGCGATCACCACCAGCAATTCGACCAGCGTAAACCCGGACGACGAGCCGGGTGTTCGTCGAGTCGAACGCGGAAACGATTCCGTTATCATCGACATGTCCCTATCTCCTCAGAATGAAAATAAATGACTATTGTTCTACTGGCTCACCTTCGAACACCTGCTCACTCGGCTGAACCCTCCGCAACGGGCCGCTCAGCTCGATCACCAGCGAATCGGTCGGTTCCTCGATCGTAACCTGCAAGGGCGTGGATTCCAGATCGGTGTAATCCTCGGGGATCAACGAGACGCTATCAAACCCGACCATTTGTTCCATCAAAACCACAACGGGATGGGTGCCCTTCAGGCATCCATCACCTTCTTCCCAGGTCGAGAGCGTAAAGCGTCCCGTTTCCGGGTTTATTGCTCCCGTGGCAGCCCGGCCTTCCAGGGGGATTACCTGAATGAAACCCGCAACGCCGGACGCAAGCGGTTCGCCATCGATCAGCACTTGACCCGAAACAGGAACAATATCGGGTCGAGAATCCCCGCATCCGAGTGTCCAGGGAAGTAACGCGACGGTCAGGATTACGACCCTGCCCCGTATCCAACTAAGCGTTTCGTTCATCCAGTAAATCTCCTGCGACCTGAAAGAAGAACCGCGGCCTTCTCGATCGAAAGACCGCGAAACAAATGCAGTGTGCTCGCCCGACTTGCCGAACGCGGCATTCCGCCCACCGAAAACAGCACTCCTCCTAACAGAATACTCATTGACGGGCGCGGATGCAAGCAACAATTGGTGAAGAACGGAGGACGCGTGGACTTCTTAAATTGATTATCAAAACTCACCAAGGTGCGCGGACCCACGCATCCAGCGCATCGGTTCACCGCGGCGCAGCACATCCCAGGCCATCCTACTTGGAAGCAAAAAGCCGTTTTCATTCCAAGGAGTGGGGCAATTCACCTGCGCGATCCCGGGTCAATTCGGCTTGAACGGTATGGGCGGAGCATCCCCCCCTCGAGCACCCGCGCCGGAGTGCTATATGAACGATTTGAACGTTTCGACATATTGCTTAACAGCTCGAAAGGTCCAGATGTCCCGCTGGAGTTTTCGATATTTACGTTGTTTTACCCGAAGATTCCCAAATACCCCCCCCAAATAAAGTTCCAAGAAGTTTGAACGTTTTGCACGTTTTGCTTGTTGACTATGGCGATTGTCAACGGTATAAGTTGAAGAACGAAATGAACGGTTTGTCGAGTCGCACGACTCAGCCGACCCGCCCGGCCGACTCGACAAACACCGGAACGCATGAAGATTTGGATTCGTCGTGTCCGGTTTTTTGTTGAGAACTTAGAAAAAAATGAGGTCCGACCCATGGCTATCGCAACGCTCCGCAATCGGTCAAATCCGCGTAACAGGAAGTCACGCGTGCTGGACACGGATCGGACGGACCAGGCCCAACTGGGCGAACTGCGCCGCCGTACGCGTCAACTGCTCGACCGCGAAATCGATTTCATCGGCAATCGGGAGTTCTCCCAACGGTGTGCCAAACGCCGTATTCTGGGGGATCCGAGCGAGACAGGAACGCCGCATCAGAAGAATCGGCTGCCGAAGGACCTGCCAGCCCATCTGGCCCGCTTGTGCGAGTCGGCTCTGCTGACCGCCGGCGAGGAACGCGATCTGTTCCGACGTATGAATTACTTGAAGTTCCGCGCCAACCGCTTCCGCTCACGGCTCAATCCGGATCGGCCGGATGTCCAGGCGATCGCCCGCGTGGACCACGCTTTGCAGCAAGCCTCCGAACTCCGCGACCTGATCATCAAAGCCAATATGCGGCTGGTGATCTCGATCGTGAAGAAATTCGTGACCCCCAAGCACTCCTTCGATGAATTGCTCAGCGACGGGATTGTCTCGATGATGCAGGCCGTCGATAAATTCGACTACGATCGCGGGTTTCGCTTCAGCACCTACGCCTATCGCGCGATCGCTCGAAATGCCTACCGTACCATCACCGATCGGCACAAGGAGGACTCGCGTTATGATTCGGCCATGTCCGAAGACCTCCCGAATGTGCCGGATGAAGACCGCGTCTCCGCGCTGGACGAGAAGGAATGGGCCTCGATGCGTACCCTGATGCTGCAGCTGATGAACCAGCTGGACCGGCGTGAGCGGTTCATTTTGCGCGGCCGGTTTGCCCTGGGCGCTCATCGCAAAGTCCGCACGTTCCAGTGCTTGGCTGATAAATTGGGGATCTCCAAAGAACGTGTGCGACAACTGGAGCAGCGAGCCATTGCCAAGCTGAAGACGCTGGTCGAGCAAACGCAGGAGCAAGGTGTGGCAGAAGCCTTCTAACTCCCCTGCAAGTAGGGATCGGCGTTCATTCGTCGACACCGATTCGTTGTTCGCAGACGCTTCTCAGTAGCTCCCTGGCGGTGGAGAGCCGACGGTTCTCCACCGCCTTCTTCGTTTGGATCAGCAGCGTCTCCTGTCGCCGTGTGAAGGGGACCCCGCAGCCGGGCTGGGGCGGGGTCGGCACCAGGCGATGCCGGATGGCTGCGGCCAATGCCTCCATTCCCTGACCGCAGAAGGCGCTGGTGGACAGCCCCTCTGGTCTTCTGAATTCCCCCGAACCGACTAAATCGCACTTGTTGTGTACCACCAGCGCTCGAGGAATACTGCGGTACAGCCGCTCGGCCCGCTCGCACCAGTCACGCGTGTGATCAAAGACCAGGACCACCAAGTCGGTGGCGGCGACGTGCTGCCGTGCCTGCGCAATCCCCGCGGATTCCAGCGGGTCGGTCGCGGTGTGCAGTCCGGCCGTGTCGGCCAATTCGATGGCCCAACCGTCCAACGCGATCCGCGCGGTGAGCACATCGCGGGTGGTTCCCGGCCGCGCGCTGACCAGCGCGCGAGGATAACCGGCCAGCACATTGATCAGACTGCTCTTTCCCACATTCGGGGGTCCACATAGGGCGACGCGGAAGGGTTGGGTCAGGTACGGTCCCAGCCGCGCAGACTGGAGCAGCTGTTCCAAACATCCGGCAGCCGCGGCAACCTCCGCCGATGCCAAGTGTCCTACGACGTGGTCTACCGCACGGCGCAAGGCTCCTTGGTGTTGGTCCAACAGAATGGCGGCGGTCCGTTGGGTCACGGCGCGGGCCAAAGCCCGGCTGGCTTCGACGGCTATCGGATCGTGGCATGTCGCGTGCACCAGGTGCTGCCAGGGGAGGAGTTGGCAGCCGGTCGCGACGAGACAGTCGATCACGGCTTTCGCCGCGGCTTGGCCACCGTGGCAATGGATTTCGACGTGTGTCTCGCGACGGCAGACGATCAGCTCCTCCCCTTCCCCGGCTGCCGTTTGCCAACGTCCCAGCAGGATCCGGTTTTCCGGCAACTGGTCCAGCGGCCGTCCGGCTACGGCTTGGAAGAATCGCCCGACCCGCGATACGGCCCGGGGGCCCCCAACCGCGACCGTGGCCACCGCGCCACGTCCCGGCGGCGTCCACAGGCTGACCCAACAAGCACCTCGCATGTCGCTTGCTCCGCCCCGCTTCAACGGGTGACGTGACCGGCGTCGCTCAGTCAGCCCCCCCACGATAAGCGATGGGAGGGCTCTGGCAAGCCACGGATCAATCCTCCGACGGACTGAGATACGCCTGCAGCGGATCCGCGTCCGGCGAGGTGGTGACCACAATCCGATGACCGAAAGTGTCCCGGGCGACTCGCCGAACGTCCTCCAAGCGGACCGCGTTGATCCGCTCCTCGAAAGTTTGGTCATAGTCGTACCCCAAACCGTACAATTCGTCCAAGGCGGCTTGCAGACTCTGCTCTTCGATCGTGGTGTTTTCCTGAGCATGCAGGGCAAGGATCCGCTGTTTCGCCGTCTGGAACTCGTCCTCCTCAATCTGGCCAGAAATCGCCCGCTCGATCTGCGAGTCGACCCGCGACAGGACTTCCGTAATTTGGTCCGGCTGGGTCTGGGCCAGGATCGCGAAATAGCCCGGGGCCGGACCCGTGATCTGAAAAGCATGTACGTAGTACACCAAACCGGCGCCCCGCAGTTCATTGTGCAACCAGCCGCCCGGATAACGGTAGCCGGACATGATGGCATCCAGCACGGTCAACGCCGCATGGTTCTCGGCATCCCGAATGCTCGT
>SLMF01000669.1 GCA_007133715.1 Planctomycetaceae bacterium | reverse complement strand
GCGGGCGGCTTGAGCCACGCCCTCCAGCGCCCGCGGATCGCCCACGGCGCCCAACAAGCCCAGCAGCTGAGCTTGGGCCTCGGTCGAGGCGTCGTCGAGGCGGGTGAGGAGCAGATTCGAGGTTTGCTGGCGATCGGGCATCCGTTGGACGGCCGTGGTCAGCGCGGCTTCGGCGGTTTCGGCCACGTCCGCGGTGCTCGGGCGAACCAGGCGTTCGATCAAGGCGGGCAGCTGTTCCAGATTGACGGTCAAGCCGAGCGCCCGGATGGCCGCGGTGCGGAGTTCCTGGTCCGGGGCGTCGGCCAGTTGTTGCAGTTGGGGCACCGCCGATTCGATCTGGCGCAAGCCGATCAGATTGATCAGCACTTGCCGCGAGGCGCCCTCGCTGGTTTCCAGCTGTTGGGCCAGTTCGGCATCGACGTCCTCGCCAGCCAAGTCGGCCAGACTGTCCTGGGCGGCGGAGGCCAGGGTCCCGTCCTCGTCGACGGCCGCTTGCAGGAGTACGGGCACTGCGGAGCCGTCGCCCAGCGAAGCCAGCACCTGGATGGCGGGCAACCGCAATTCCGGTTCCGCCGACTCGGCCAGTTGCAAGACGGTGGGCAGGGCGACCTGCTGGCCCAAATCGCCCAAGACGTAGACGACCAGCACTTGGCGAGCTGGGGGCAGATTTTCAAAGGCATCCATCAAGGCCTGGGCGATCTCCGGGCTGGCCAGTTCGTGGGACATGGCCAGGGCGACTTGGAAGCGAGCGGCTTGTTCATCCTGGAGCAGTTCGACCAGCAGGTCGCGACCTTCCTGGCCCTGGTAGCGGATCAACGGATGCAATGCCGCCAGCTCGTAGTAGGGCGGCAGGTTCGCGGCGGTGACGGCCTGGTACACTGCGACGGCGGCGGTGGGGTTGCCGTCTTCGATCAGCATGTCGCCGGCCGTCAGGGCCGCGTCGGCGGTCGCGCGACAGGGCTCGTCCGCTTCCAAGGCTGCGACCAGGATGGCGACCGCTTCGGTCGAAGCGATACGGCCCAGAGCTGCCAATGCCGCGTCAACTACGGAAGGATCCTCTCCGTTCAGCAATCCCTGCAGGGTTTCGACGGCCGCCGCATCCCGGCGCATGCCGACCGAATTGATGGTACCGACCAGCAAGCCACCTTCGAGGTTCCCCAGCGCTTCGCGGAGGGCCACGTCGACCTCGGCCGCCGGGATCGGTTCCAGTGCGAAGCGGGCGTAGTGGCCCAGTTGGGGGTCGGCGAGCAGTTCGGCCAGGGTCGGAACGGCTTCGGCGGTGCCGATCACGGCCAGCATCTGGCAAGCCTTGGCCTTGTCGAACAGTTCGGCATCCGACTGCAGCACGGCGATCAAATCCGCTTCATCGCCTTCAGCGGGCGGGGCCTGTTGAGCCGGGGCGGGGAGGGTTGCCAGCAGCATGGCCAGCAGGACTCCGAATAAAACATGATATGCGGGACGCATGGAAATCTCTCCTGTGAATGATGTTGAGTGCATTGAACGAGGGCGCGGGCGGCGGGCGGGGCATCCGTCTGCCCCCGTGGGGCGGGGACCGCCTTTTCCGGCCGCCGTACCCGGCACCGTCAGATCCGATACGGCTCGCGCATCGCCCGCGAACGCTTGCGGTTGGCGTCCTCATCCTCGAATTCGTCGGTCGTCGGATCGTATCGCAGGGTCCGGCCCAACTGCCAGGCGATGTAGGCGGCATGGCAAGCGATATGCGATTGGGCGGCCACGTCCGAATTCGAATTCGCGGGTTTGCGAGTCTTGACGCAATCCAGGAAGTTCCGCACATGCGTCGAGGGATCGGTGCCGGCCATGGTAAACACGGTCCGTTCGGTCCGCAGGGTCTCGGGGTAGATCGCAAAGCGGCCGCTATCGCCGGTTTCGATCCAGCCTTCGTCACCCTCGTACCGCACGCTGCAGGTCCCCAACCCCATCCAACCGCTGTCCCGCATCACCAGTTTGAGCCCATCGGCATAGGTACAGATCACGCCCCGGCCTTCGGGAGTGTACTCGACCGGCGCCGTATCGTCCTTTTGTCCGGCCCACTGGCAGAGGTCCACGGTATGGGAGCCCCATTCCAGGATCCCGCCGCCATGGAAATCGAAGAAGCCGCGCCAGCCGCCGGCCACGTACCGCGCGTTGTACGGACGCCAGGGACAGGGCCCCAGCCAGGCATCCCAGTCCACTTCTTCCTTGGGCGGTTCGGGCTCGGCGGGCAGCCAGTCGTGCCGAGTGGGCGGATTCAACGTGTTGGCGTGGACCGTTTGCAACTTGCCCAGTCGCCCCGAATGGGCCAGATCGGCAGCGAACTGGAAATTCCCAATGCTTCGCCGCTGCGTCCCCGCCTGGTAAATCACCCCGTATCGCCGGAACGTATCGGCCAGAGCCTGACTCTCGGAAATCGTCATCGAGCAGGGCTTCTCGCAAAACACATCCTTCCCGGCTTTGGCCGCAATGATCGAAGCCATCGCATGCCAGCGGTCCCCGGTGGCGATCAGCACCGAATCGATGTCGGGCCGCGCCAGGATCTCGTCCATGT
>SLMF01000391.1 GCA_007133715.1 Planctomycetaceae bacterium | reverse complement strand
ATCTGCTCCCGGATGGCAAGAATGATGCACGGTCGGATCCGTGTGAAGAGCAAGTTGGGTCAGGGCAGCGTATTTCAGTTCACAGCGCGTTTGGGCCTTGCGTCGGAGCGAGCGTCGGGTGAAGCCTCCGCCGCGCTCGATCCGGACCAGACGCCCGCTTCGGCTGGGGCCGGCAGCACGCCGCTGAATATCCTGGTGGCCGAGGACAGCCCGATCAACCAGCGGTTGGCCGTCGGTCTGCTGGAGAAGCAGGGTCATCGCGTCGTGGTGGCCCACAACGGCCAGCAGGCGATCGACCAGTTCCAGAGCGGGCATTTCGACTTGATCCTGATGGATGTGCAGATGCCGGAGTTGGATGGTTTCGAAGCCACCGCGGCCATTCGCGAGCTGGAAGCCGGTGCCCATACGCCGATCATCGCCATGACCGCGCATGCCCTGACGGGCGATCGCGAGCGGTGTTTGGCCGTGGGAATGGATGATTACTTGTCCAAACCGATCCGCTCGAAAAAATTGTATGAAATGATTGCTCGCTACGTTCCCCGCCCCAACCCCGTGGACTCCGCTTCCTGAAATGCCGCTTGTTGCTCACCGCGTCTATCTCGAAACCGTCGGCTGCCAGATGAATGTGCTGGACAGCGAAATGGTCATGGCCCTCTTGCGCCGTGACGGCTACCAGCGGGTGGAAACCCCCGAACGGGCCGATACGATCCTGTTCAACACCTGCAGCGTGCGGCAGCATGCCGAGGAGAAGATCTACAGTGCGTTGGGCAAGCTGCGGGAACACAAGCGGGCGCATCCGGAGAAAGTGATCGGCGTGCTGGGCTGCATGGCACAGAAGGATCAGCAGCAGATTTTTGCGCGGGCTCCGTTCGTTGATCTGTTGGTCAGTCCCGGTCAGTTGCAGCAGACCGCCCGGCTGATCGAGCTTGCACGTCAAGGCGGGGTGCGACAGACGGCGCTCAGCCGCGGGCGCGACCCGCACGCGCCCGACTCCGGCCCGGCGGGACACGAGACCTTCGACCCGCTACGCGACCCGGACATGCGGCCGCACCCCTTTCAAGCCTACCTGCGGATCCAGATCGGGTGCGACAAGTTCTGCAGCTACTGCGTCGTGCCCATGACACGCGGACCGGAACAGTACCGTCGGCCCGAGCAACTGGAGGACGAAGCCCGACTGCTGGCCGACCAGGGTTGCAAGGAACTGATCCTGCTGGGCCAGACCGTCAACAGCTACCGCCATACGACGGGCGGCCGCACCACGACCTTGGCCGATCTGCTCTACCGCCTGCACGAGATCGAGGGCATTCGGCGGTTGAAGTTCGTCACCAACTATCCCAGCGACATGACCGATTCGCTGCTGCAGGCCGTGCGGGACTTGCCCAAGTGCAGCCGTTACCTGCACGTGCCGCTGCAAAGCGGATCGAATCGGATCCTCCAGCGGATGCGGCGGGGCTACCGGGTGGAGGAGTATCGTCAGATGATGCAGCGGATCGCCGAGTTGCTGCCGGACGCGGCGGTCTCCAGCGACTTGATTGTCGGCTTTTGCGGTGAGACCGAGTCGGATTTCGCGGCCACCGCCGAGATGGTGCGGGCGTGCCGTTTCAAGAACAGTTTCATTTTCAAGTACAGCCCCCGCGGGGGCACGGCCGCCGCACAATGGGCCGACGATGTGCCCGATGCGGTCAAACGCGAACGCAACCACCGCCTGCTGGCCTTGCAGACCGAGATCAGTCTGGAAGACAATCGCCGTTTTCGGGGGCGGACGGTCGAAGTGCTGGTCGAAGGGCCCAGCAAGCAGGCGGCCAAACGCGCGACCGATGCCGAACATCTGCAGCTCAGCGGCCGCACGATGTGCGATCGGATCGTGGTCTTTCCCGGACATCGCCGCCTGATCGGCCAACTGCTGCCCGTCACGATCGACGAGGCCACCCCGCACACGCTGCTCGGCCGGTTGCCCGACGAACCGCCCGATCACCACTTGGTGGCGTTGGCGGCACACCCGACGTCCCCTGCCTGCCAGGATGACACCCCGTTTCCTGACCCTTCACCAGAAACGCGCCGATGAAGATTTCGACCAAGACGGGAGACAACGGCCAGACGGGTCTGTTGGCCGGTCCCCGAGTCTCGAAGGACCACGTTCGTATCGAGGCCTGTGGCACGGTGGACGAATTGAACGCCCAGCTGGGCCGCGCCCGCGCGGAGGGACTGCCCGAGCCGCTGGACCCGTTGCTCTCGGAGATCCAGCATCGGCTGTTCGATGTCGGAGCCGAATTGGCCTGTCCCCATCCGCAAGCCTACGGGTTGAGCACGATCCGGCCGGTCGAGATCCGCGTTTTGGAAGAGCAGATCGAGCACTACGAGACCCAGTTGCCGCCGCTGCGCGATTTCATCCTGCCGGGCGGGACCCCCGCCGCCGCCCAATTGCACGTCGCTCGCACCGTCTGTCGCCGCGCCGAACGACGCATCGTGACCCTCCAACACGTCGAACCCGAACACTTCTCGCCCTGCGTGATTCAATACCTCAACCGTTTGGGCGACCTGCTGTTCCT
>SLMF01000224.1 GCA_007133715.1 Planctomycetaceae bacterium | reverse complement strand
TGCCGGTTTCCCGATCCTGCTGCCGCTGCGATGCCTGCATCTGGATGCCGTAGGCGTTGCCGATGTCGGGATGATGCTGGCGGACGAGCAGGTTGTTGGCGATGTTGCCGCCGTCCCAGTCAGCCAGCGGAAAGTACCACGCCAGGTGCCGGTTGGTGGGCCTTGACCGGCCGATGTCGGAAAGCACGTTGTTTACCAGGTTGACATTTACGTTGCGGAAAGGCCCGGGGTAGTTGCCGCTGATGCCCGGCCCCAGCTCCCCGTCGACGAACAGGTTGTCGTCCAGCAGCAGGTTTCCCAGCGAGCGCAGATTGTCACCGCGGAACTTGTTGCCGATCGACGCGCTGCGCAGCCACAGGTTCCGCACGAGCGCCGTGTTCCAGCATTTGGAGTAGTACAGGTTGTGGCTGAGCGGGTTGGCCCAGCCGATCGGCGGCTCCTGCCCATGCTGGTTGTACCATCCGCAGTGGTCGACGATATTCTCCTCCAGCCGCAGGCTTCCCCGCGAGTTCCACAGGCCCATGGTGTGCCCCCGCAGCGGATAGTGGTCGACGATGACGTTGCGGCGCACCACGAAGTTCTTCATATCGGCTCCGAAATTGGTGCCGGAGATGGGACAGAACCGCAGGTGGCAATCCTCCACCAGGACGTTCTCCATCGGGGCGCCTCGGCGGTCGTTGTTTCCCCACATTATGCCCGAGGAGTGCGGGCCGCGCAGCTCACGTTCGTACTGCTGGCCGTCCGGGCCGCGCAGACGCTGGAGGTCGACGTTCCAGTCTTCATGCGCCGGGTCTTGCCAACTGTTGTAGAATTCGATTCCGACAATCGCCACATGCTGGGTTCCGTGGTGCGGTCCGCCCAGGCGGAAACCGGTTCCCCTGCCGGTGATCTGGGGTCGAGGCTGGGTGAGCGGGCCGTACGCGCCGATGACGCGCGGCTCGTCGCCCGACTTGCCCGGCGGAAGCTGCTGCTCGGTGAGCGGTCCCCGCCAACTGTCGCCGCGTTTCAGCAAGATCCAGTCGGGCATACCGGTACGCTGCCGCTTCAGCGCCGTATTGATGTTTGCGAACGGCTTGACGCTTCCTCGCGGGTGAAAGGGATCGGAGCCCACGGCGTCGTCGCTCGGATGGTACACGACGGCGGTCGCGTCGCTCCCGTCGGACGACGAAACGTACAGGATGCGCGTCTCGGGCGAGGCTTGGAACGTCGACCAGCCCTCGGCATCCACCGGTCGGAA
The DNA here is from genome assembly GCA_007133715.1 of Planctomycetaceae bacterium. Classification (GTDB taxonomy): domain Bacteria; phylum Planctomycetota; class Planctomycetia; order Pirellulales; family Pirellulaceae; genus SLMF01. The sequence continues at coordinate 1,313 of SLMF01000224.1, read as the reverse complement.
GTTCTCCGGCCACGCCACGTCGCCCACACGCACCGGCCGCACCGTGCCCTCGACCGGGATGTCCATCCCGTAGCGAAAGTAGGGATCATCGTCGGCCGAGAGCTTTGACAAGCCAAGCCCGGCCAGCAAGAACGCAGCGAGTAACACTCGAAGTACGATGGATTTCATGTCGGGTTCTCCGTGATGGGTAAAGGATACAGTCTTCGGTCGTAAGATGTGGAGCACCGTGCGCGCATCCTGCATGCTATTATGCTCGCGTTAAGGCGGAGGAGCTACGGCGAATGATGGGGGTCCGGAAGAGTCGATTTGGCTCGAGGGGTACGGGCCGACATTGGGATTGGGTTGCGGCCCAAGGCCACGTTGGGAAATGCCTTCAAACGCTGGTCGTACATCATTGCTGATCCAGAGAGCCTGTTTGCTGCTGTCATGGACGGTACTGTGTCCGTCCGAGACCGTCCATCGTGAACCTTCGGCAACGGCGCAAACTGGCCGTCGCGGTCGCCGCCGTCGTTATCATCGTTGACAGGGATGTCGTCCAATTCTTCAAGAATTGACGAGCGAGCCTCTTACACCTCATACCCCTTCCGGTACTTCCGTGTCAGCCGTTCGTTCAGTTCGGGTTTGTTGGTTACCCGATGGTGAACGCGGTCGTACTCGATGACCTCGCCCACGGGCGCCCAGTCGGTCAGCAGGCCGACGAACATGTGCTCGATCAGGCCGGCGGAGTAGTTGAAATCGGCGCTGGATGGCTCGCCAGTCCAGATAGCGTGCAGCCATTCGCCGAGATTATCCCTTTTGGCCCGCGGCAAGAACGGTTCGGGGCGGGGCGTGGATTGCTGCAGTTCGTTGGGGATCAGTCCGTGGAAGGCGGAGGTGCCGCCGGTGAACATGTAACCCCGGTCGCCGACGAAGATGCTGCCGAACTCGCCAAACCGCCGCCCATCGCGGCCGCCGCATCGAGACGCGGTTGGTAGACGTCGCACACGGCCGCGATCCGGGCGTCGGGCTGAGCCATGAAATGCCGCGCGTGGATTTGGCCGATTACGTGAAAGATAAGGTGATCGGGCTCCCCACCTCAATGCGTGATTCCTTGTTTCAGATACTCGACCGCTTCCGGACTTGCCCATCGGAGCAACTGGTTGCGGAGGTACCGGTTCTCGCCGACTTCGGCCGGTGTCGAGGTGACGACCTCGATTCGCGGATGGTCGTCTTTCGTGAGCTTTCGGCAAGCGTGCGTGAAGCGGGAGCGGGGGTTGGGGTAGACTGGCGGTCGATTCTGCACTCGAAGTGGAGGACGACCGATGCGAAAAGGA
>SLMF01000426.1 GCA_007133715.1 Planctomycetaceae bacterium | reverse complement strand
TTTGGTCTTGCAAAGCGAGCGGCCTGGCAATCGGCTGTTCGCCGTCGGCAACAATTGGCTGCAACGCCGCGAGTACCGCACGCTCCGCCAGACTTTGGACCGCTACCGAGCAGTCACCTGCGACGACTTGGAAGCCATCCTGGCCGCCTACCGGTTGGATGTCCACACCACGGTGGCCGTCGGACCCCTGACGCGTTTGGCCGGTCACGAGGCGCGTCCGCTGCCACCGGCTTGAGCCCGCGGCCCCGCTACCCCCAATGGGAAGCAGGCCGCCCGTCGGACGAGCAGTTCCCACACACTACGGAATCGGAAAAAATGTCTCAGAGCCTTCCGCAATGCACCACAAAGAATCACCCCAGCCGGGGAACGCAGCAGGCGGACCTCTCCCTCCGGAAACCAAGCATCCCTAAGGAAACGAACCCGTGAACGACTTGAATGCCAAACGTGAACGCTTGCTCGACACGCTCCGAGAACTGCCGCCCAGCGCAGTGGCCTTTTCGGGAGGCGTCGATAGTGCAGTGCTGGCGAAAGCGGCCGCCCTGGCCCTGGGCGAGCGGGCGGTCGCCGTGACGGGGGTCAGCCCCAGCTTGCCCGCCGGGGAACTCGAACTGGCCCGACAATTGGCCCAACAGATCGGGATCCGGCACGTGATCATCGAGACGTCGGAATTCGAAAACCCCGAATATCTTAAGAACGGTCCCGATCGCTGTTACCACTGCCGCAGCGATTTGTACCGGCAGATGCAGGAATTGATCCCGCGGCTGCAGGTTCAGGTCATTTTGAACGGGGCCAATGCGGACGACCGGGACGACTACCGCCCGGGGACGCAGGCGGCCGAGGAGCATCGCGTGCTCAGCCCGCTGGCCGTCTGCGGGTTCACCAAAGCCGAAGTCCGGCAGCTGGCTGCCGATTGGGAGTTGCCGATTTGGGATAAACCGGCCATGCCCTGCCTGGCCAGCCGGATCGCCTATGGGGTCGAATTGAACGTGGAACGGTTGCAGCAGATCGATCGGGCCGAAGGATTCCTCCGCCAGCAGGGCTTTCCCGAAGTGCGTGTCCGGTACCACGCGGGCGATGTGGCCCGCTTGGAAGTGCCGCTCGAGCAATTGAGCCGCTTCTGCGCGTCGGATTTGCGGGAGGCGGTGGCAGCCTATTGTAAAGAATTGGGCTTTCGCTTCGTCACCCTGGATCTGGAAGGCTTCCGTTCCGGCAGCCTGAACGTGCTGGTGCCGCTCGAAATGCGGAACGCGCACCAAAGGCCCGTCACGTCGAACGCGACAACCGCGCAGGATGCCTCGCCCGCATGAATGCTCCCGAACGTTCCCGCCGCTTTGCTGTCGCCGCACTGCTGTTCGAAGGAGGGCTGGTGGTCCTGGCCCTGTTGAGCGGCGGCCTGTTGCAACGCAATCCCCTGCCCGGCATCGGCGGGGAATCGGACGGCTGGTCGGATCTTCTCGCCGTCGCCTGGGGCGTGGCAGCCGCCCTGCCCATGCTGGCCGGCTTGCTGTTGATCGAACGCTTGCCCTTCGGACCCCTGCGGTCGCTCCAGCAGACCGTGCAAGACCAGTTGGTGCCCTTGATCCGCCACTGGACAATTCCCCAGATGGCCACGATCTCGCTGGCCGCCGGGTTCGGAGAAGAGATGCTCTTCCGCGGTCTCCTGCAGACCGGACTGGCCGACTTCTGGAACGGAACTCAGGGAGTTGTCCTGGCCGTGCTGCTCGCCTCCCTCGCTTTCGGCGTGTGCCACTGGCTGACGCCCACTTACGCCCTGCTGGCCGCCGCGGTCGGCGTTTACCTGGGACTGCTGCTGATCCTGTTCGACAACCTGCTGGTGCCCGTCGTCGCGCACGCCGTGTACGATTTCATCGCCTTGATCCATCTGGCCCGCACTCCCGAAGAACCGCCCGCAGCAGAAACCAGCGAGGATTGACTACTTGGTAGTTCCGGGATTTATGAACAGCAATACACCTCGAATCGTTTATTTGACCGCCGGTGCGGCGGGTATGTTCTGTGGCAGTTGCCTGCACGACAACACACTGGTTGCCGCGCTCTGCCGTCTGGGGGTCGATGTCCAATTGATTCCCACCTACACCCCGATTCGGACCGACGAACCGGATGTCAGCGTCGAGCGGGTGTTCTTTGGCGGGGTGAATGTCTACTTGCAACAGAAGTTCCGACTGTTTCGGTATCTGCCGCCGCTGCTGGATCGGATGCTGGACCATCCGCGGTTGTTGCGTTGGGTAACTTCCCGGGGACTGAGTATCGATCCGCGAGAATTGGGCGCTCTGACGTTGTCGATGCTGCGGGGGCGGCACGGACACCAGCGCAAGGAGGTGCGACGTTTGGCGCGCTGGCTGGCAAGGCATGTTCAACCGGATTTGGTGGTACTGACGAACCTTTTGATCGGGGGCTGTATTCCCGAACTTCAGCGGGTGTTGAAGGTTCCGATCTTGGTGAATCTCCAGGGAGATGACGTTTTTTTGGATGCTCTTTGTGAGCCTTACCGGTCGCAGGTGTTTGGGGAGTTGCGGGGGTTGGTGGAGAGTGTG
>SLMF01000741.1 GCA_007133715.1 Planctomycetaceae bacterium | reverse complement strand
TTCTGTGGCATGTTGGAACGCGAGCTGGCGGCCGGTGTGCGGGTGGTGGCACAAACCGACCAATTTGTGGTAATCTGTCCTTTCGCCAGTCAATTCGCTTACGAGACCTGGATTGTACCCAAGCGGCATGGGAGTCATTTTGAGTTTGCGGAAGATGGGCAAATTGAAGGGCTCGCCATGCTGGTTCAAGACGTCTTGCGGCGGCTGGAATGCCTCTTGAGCGATCCGGAGTTCAATTATTTGATTCACACGGCGCCGTTTCGAGTTCGGCAATTGCCCTATTATCACTGGCATTTAGAGATTTTTCCCCGGCTTGCCCAGACCGCCGGTTTTGAATGGGGCGCGGGGGATTACATCAATTCCGTCGCTCCCGAGCAGGCGGCGGAGCAGCTGCGACGCGCGTGGCCGCCCCGGGCGCCCGCCTGCTGCGATTCCTAAACCAACTGGACGATCGTAACCACGGACACCACGTTTTATGAACAACTCGCTTCGCTTCTGTTTGGTTCTGCACAACCACCAGCCGATCGGCAATTTCGACCATGTGTTCGAACAGGCCTACTGCGAGAGTTATCTCCCTTTCCTGGAGGTCTTCGAGGGCTATTCGGATTTGCAGTTGTCGCTGCACACCAGCGGCCCGCTGATCGAATGGCTGGACACGCACCATCCCGAGTATTTGGATCGTTTGGCGAAGCTGGTCCAGGCGGGGCGGATCGAGATCATCGGCGGCGCGTTTTATGAACCGATCCTGACGATGATCCCCGCGCGCGACCGTCGCGGCCAGCTGCTCGCGTTCCGGAATTGGCTGGAAGAGCGGCTGGCAGCCCGCGTGCGCGGTGCTTGGATCCCCGAGCGGGTGTGGGAACAGAATCTGACCAGCGACCTGAATCGAAGCGGCGTGTTGTACACCGTGCTGGACGATTTCCACTTCCGAAACGCCGGGCTGAAGGACGAACAGCTGGTCGGTTCGTACTTGACCGAAGACGAAGGCCGGACGCTGAGCATCTTTCCGGGCAGCGAGCGATTGCGCTACCTGATCCCGTTCGGCCAGCCGGAAGCCACCCTCGACTACCTGCGGCAGATCGCCGAGCGGCATCCGGGGGCGGTGATCGTGTTCGGGGACGACGGCGAGAAATTCGGGACTTGGCCCGAGACGCACCAGCACTGTTATCAGGACGGCTGGCTCGTGCGGTTCCTGGATGCTCTGACGGCCCACCGCGGCTGGCTGAAGACCACCACCTTGGGCGAAGCCTTCGACAGCGTGCCGCCGGTTGGCAAGATCTATCTGCCCGACGGCAGCTATCGGGAGATGACCGAGTGGGCTCTGCCGGTCCGCCAGCAGATGGACTACGAGGATATGGTCCGCGAAATGAGGGATGACCCGCGCTGGGAGCGGATCCAGCCGTTTGTCCGCGGCGGTTACTGGCGCAACTTCCGGGTCAAGTACCCCGAGGCGAACGAGATGTACAGCCGCATGATGATGGTCAGTCGGCGGCTGGAAGAAGCAGAAGGTCGGACGGACGACGCTCCGGAATTGGAAGCGGCTCGACGCGAACTGTATCGGGGCCAGTGCAACTGCAGCTACTGGCACGGGGCCTTCGGCGGGATCTACCTGCCGCACCTCCGCAATGCGGTCTATCACCATCTGATCGCTGCGGACAACCTGTTGGACCAACTGCTGGGCGAAGCGGCGGACCAGGTGCGGATCGAACAGGACGATTACGATTTCGATGCCCGCCCGGAAATGCAGCTGGTCAACAACCGCCTGATGGCCCTGATCGATCCGGCCGACGGCGGGCAGATGTACGAGTTGGACGTCCGTTCGATCTGCCATAATCTGCTGGCGACGTTCACCCGGCGTCCCGAAGCCTATCACCGCAACGTGGTGGCGAGACCGCAGGACGGCGGGTCGGATTGTGCCAGCATCCACGACCGCGTGGTGTTCAAACAGCCGGGGCTGGAACGCGAACTGCGTTACGATCTCGAACCGCGGAAGAGTCTGATCGATCACTTTTTCGACAACGACGTGAGTCTCACAGCCATCCAGCGCGGCGAAGCCATGGAACGCGGCGATTTCTCGTCCGGCGGCTACACGGCCCGACTCCGACGCAGTTCCGATCGTGTCCAGGCCCTGCTCTCACGTGAGGGCAACGCCTGGGGTATTCCGCTGACCTTGACCAAGGGCGTCAAATTGGTGCCCGACAGCTCGACCCTCGAAATCGCCTATCAGATCGAAGGCGTGCCGCCGGATGCGGAATTGCACTTTGCCATCGAGTTCAATTTTGCGGGGCTGCCGGCCGAGGCCGAGGATCGCTTCTTCTACCAAGGCGATCGGTCCGATAGTCTGGGTCATCTGGGCACACCGCTCGATCTGCTCGAAATACGCCAGTTGGGACTGGTCGACCAATGGCTGGGAATCGACGTCCGGCTCCGTAGCAGCCAGCCCGGCGGCTTCTGGGCCTTCCCGGTGGCCGCGATCAGCCAATCGGAAGGGGGCATCGAACGGATCCATCAGTCGGTGGTCGTCATGCCCCATTGGCGGATCCGGGGCAGCCGCGACGGCCGCTGGAGCGTCACCCTGCAGCTGGATCTGGACACCTCCGTAGCGGAGAGCCGTCGCGGTTCGGACGCGGAAGCCCCGCTGGCCGCGACCGCCGTCGGAGCCTGAGCAGGGCGGGGGTGGTTTTCAATTCTCAGAGAGCATCATGCAGATCCATGTCCCTGCCGCCAATGGAGGTGAGGCCCCACTTCGGGGCGATTTGCCCCGCAGACGCGCATGGAAGACGGCGAGTTGACAATGGGGCGGGTATCGTTCTATCATGCCAGTTGGTTACATCGCGCGGGAACAGCAGACGATCGGGGGTACCTGCCCCACCGCCTCCGGGCAGAGGGGCCGGTTCCGGATCGGTTCCCCGTCTGGCACCCGAGTTCCACTTCTTCCCCGGGGAGACCCAACATGAAGCGCATCCCATTGGCAGGGCTGGTTCGAGCCTTGTTGGCCCATTTGTTTGTCGGGGCGCTAACGGCGAGCGGACCGATCATGGCTGCGGATTCGGCCGAGTCCGTCGGGCAGGAACCCCGGGAAACTCGCCGCATCCTGATCGTCACGGGCGAAGACTACCGCGGTCATCGCTGGCAGGAGACCGGGCCCGTATTGCAGGAGGAATTGGCTCGGCACCCGCAGTTGCAAGTCACGTTGTTAACGGACCTGCGCGCGATGGCGGAAACCCCGTTATCGGACTACGACGCCGTGGTCTTGCACTTTAAGAACTACGACCCCGAGGTACCGGGTCGGGAGGCGTTTGACAACCTGGTCGAATATGTGCGTGGGGGAGGCGGGTTGATGCTGGTTCATTTTGCCTGTGGCGCCTTTGAAGAATTCAAGGCCGAGTATCTCGAATTAGCGGGCCGCGTCTGGTTTGGAGCCACGCCGCCGCCCGGCAAGCGGCAGCACGATCCTCATGGCCGATTCACGGTCAACATCACCGATGTCCCGCACCCCATCACCCGCGGCCTGGAGGACTTCGAGATCGCCGACGAACTCTACACCTGTCTCGAAGGCGAGCTTCCGATCACCGTCCTGGCCACCGCCGTCTCGCGAGTCGACGGCCAGACCTATCCCATGGCCTTTATTCATCAATACGGCGAAGGCCGCGTCTTCCACTCCGTCCTCGGCCACGACAACATCGCCTTCCGTAATCCAGGAGCCGCCGAACTCCACCGCCGCGGAGCCGCCTGGGTCGCGCGAACGAACCCAGAAGACTGACCGAAATGACCGGGGGCCCGCGTTCCGTGAATCCGACGCGGTTCGCGGCCCTGACATAAGCACCCGGCCATGAGTTTCCTAACACAATGTATGACGGACACTCCTGCCCGTCGTGCGGGAAATGACGGACAAGAGTGTCCGTCCTACTTCTTTGGTTCCGTTAAGAAACCCGTGTCCGGGTGCTTATCATGCTCGCTTGCCAAGAGCTCTCCAACAACGCACCAAGCACCGGCCACTTCGTCTGTCCGATTCGCGAGGGCGATATGGGCACCCATCCTGGCTTGAGGGCGGCTGTTGTTGTCAGGGGTTGCTTGCTCTAAAATCAAGAATGCGGCGACAGATTTCGCGGGCCTCCGCGGGGTGTCAGGTCGAGCTTTCGCCGTACTTCAGGGAACGAGGCGGCTGATGGCTCGATATCAGTGTTCGGTATGTGGAGATGTTTATCAGGAGGCGAACCAGGGGACGGCTTGGGACGAACTCCCTCACGACTGGGTCTGTCCCGCGTGCGGCGCATCGCGGGCTGCCTTTTCTCCGGCCGGTTCGCCGGCAGCTGGCGTTCCCGCAGGCTTTCCCGCCAATTTTCGCCTCGCTCACCGCTGGCTGGGCTATGCCTTCGTCGCCATCTATCTGCTGATGCTGTGGCAAATGGTGCCTCGGTTGTGGACCTACCAGATTGAGTTTCCGCCACGAACGGTGGTGCAGATCGTGTTGGGGATCGCGATCGGGACGGTGCTGCTGCTGAAGATCCTGTTGGTGCGTTTTTTTCCCACACTGGACGCGTCGCTCGTCCCCCGGTTGGGCATCTCGCTGCTGGTTTCTGCGAGGGTTTTGATCGGCATTTCGACACCGTTTGCGTTGCGACGTGGACGCCGCGACTCCGGTGTTCGAATCCAAGTGTTCGCAATGCCACCCGACATCGCTGGTGGACATGTTCCCGCCGACTTCGGCGGAAGCCGCGCGGGATTTGGTAACGCGGATGGTGGATGAAGGCTTGGTGGCCACTCCGGAGGAACTGTCCCAGATCATCCGGTATCTGACGGCGACGTATGCGGACGCGTCGGATGCCTGAGGCCGGGTATGCTGGAAGTTTTTTGACGCGAGAGGATGCGAGATGGGGCCTGCGATCAATACCCTGTTGGGTTTGGCTTTTGTGGGAATTGGCTTTGCAGCCACCTTGGCCATGTTCTGGCTGCGTGGGCGTCCGGGAGCGGCGGGCGGGGTGTTGTCCCCTGAGGGCTTGGCAGCGGATGTTCCGCGTGCTGCAGCGTCAGCCACTCCGGCGACGGTGCCTGCCACGCGGGTCGAAGGGGAAGCCGAATTACCGCGGATCGCGGGGACACGCCCCGTACGCATCGCCTTGGAACCGGGCTCGCATTTCTGGTGTTCGTGCGGCAAGTCGCGTTCGCAACCCTTTTGCGACGGTTCGCACCGGGGGACGGGCTTCCAGCCGCTGGAGTTCACGGTGGAGGGAGCCAAGAAAGCGGCTCTGTGTTTGTGCAAGCGGACCGGGAAGGCCCCGTATTGTGACGGTAGCCATACCAAGCTGGACAAACTACCTGCGACGGCGGGCGACGCAGCCGAGCCGGCAGCTGCCCCGGCTCCTGCTCCGCGGAACACACCGGAGGAACCCGCGTTGGAGATGGTCCATGCTTTGGCTCGGGACGGTTTGACGAAGACCGGTTCGCATGGCGAGATGGCGGCGATGGGGGTCCCCTGCTCGGAGTTGCCGCGGTGGGGCGACCTGCAGATTTTGACGGCCCAACTGGCTCGCCGCCCGTTGTTCGAGGATGCGGCGGTATCCAGCGAATTGGTGATCGGTCCGCGTGCAGCGCGGCCGTTGTCGCTGAGGATCCCCCTGCTGGTGACGGACATGAGTTTCGGGGCGCTTTCGGAGGAGGCGAAAACCGCGTTGGCTGGGGGTGCTGAGCAGGCGGGGACGGGTATCTGTTCGGGGGAAGGCGGCATGCTGCCGGAAGAGCAGGCGGCCAATTCGCGATATCTGTTCGAACTGGGCTCGGCCGCTTTCGGCTATTCCGAAGCGTTGTTGGAGGGGATTCAGGCGTTCCACTTCAAAGCGGGCCAGGCGGCCAAGACGGGGATTGGCGGCCACCTGCCGGGCAGCAAGGTCCAGGGCAAGATCGCCCGGTTGCGTCGCTTGCCGGAAGGTCAACCGGCCGTCTCTCCGGCCACCTTTGCCGATTTGGTCACGCCGGACGATTTCCGCCGTTTTTCGGATCGTGTCCGCGAGCGATCCGGGGGGATCCCGATCGGGATGAAGATGTCGGCCCAGCACATCGAAGCCGACATCGATTTCGCCTTGGCCAGTGGTGTCGATTACCTGGTGTTGGACGGGCGTGGGGGAGGAACCGGTGCGGCGCCCCTGTTATTCCGCAACCACATATCCGTGCCGACCCTGCCCGCTTTGGCGCGTGCCCGGCGGCATCTGGACCGCCGCGGCTGTTCGGATATCACGCTGATCGTCACAGGCGGGCTGCGGACCCCGGCCGATTTCGTCAAGGCGCTCTGTCTGGGAGCGGATGGCGTCGCTTTGGGCAACGCCGCGATGCAAGCCATCGGCTGTGTCGGCGCGCGGATTTGCAACACGAACCACTGCCCGGCCGGGATCGCCACGCAGCGTGCCGAACTCCGAGCCCGTCTGGACATCGAGACGGCAGCCGCTCGCTTGGCTCGCTTCCTGACCGCCTCGGTCGAACTGATGAAGGCCTTGGCCCGCGGCTGCGGCCACGACCGGCTGGACCGTTTCTCGAAACACGATCTCTCCGCCTGGGACCGTCAGACGGCCGAGCTGACGGGCGTGGCATTTGCCGGGGATTCGCCGCCTGAGGTTGTCGACTCGGTCTGAATGTCCCGCACGGGGAACCGTATCGCGGCCGGGAGCGTTTCGCTGGCGACCACCGCGGCTGCGGAGAAATCGGGCCGGGCCGATTGGCAAGTTGCCTCGAATCCCCTATCGTGCCTCAGAGTGAGAAGCTGCGAGGCGGGTTGCCCGTCTCGGTTTGAATTCGAAACGATGCTGAAAAACTAAGGAAACGACACATGGCTTACACATTGCCCGACCTGCCCTACGCTTACGACGCCTTGGAACCGTACATCGATGCCCAAACCATGGAAATCCACCATACCAAGCACCACCAGACGTATGTGGACAAGGTCAACGCCGCGGTGGCCGACACCGTGTGGGGTGAGAAACCGGTCGAGGCGTTGATCAGCGACTTGGGGGCCGTCCCCGAGGAGATCCGTACGGCCGCCCGCAATCACGGGGGTGGTCATGCCAATCATTCGCTGTTCTGGACGGTGATGAGCGGGGGGGGAGGCGGCCAACCGACCGGCGCACTGGCCCGTGCAATCGATGCCGAACTGGGCGGTTTCGAGCAGTTGAAGGAAGCGTTCAGCAACGCCGCCGCCACCCGTTTTGGCAGCGGCTGGGCGTGGCTGTACCTGGATTCGACGGGCAAACTGGCGATCGGTTCGACGGCGAACCAGGACTCCCCGCTGATGGGTGAATCGGTTGCCGGCATCGCCGGCACGCCGCTGCTGGGTTTGGACGTTTGGGAGCACGCCTATTATTTGAAGTATCAGAACCGGCGTCCGGAATACATCGGCGCGTTTTGGAACGTGGTCAACTGGGAAGCGGTCGCGGAGCGATTTGCGCGGGCCCGAGGTTGATCCCGAAGCACGTCGAGAAGCTTGCCCCGCCCGCACTTTCGCTTTGGCGGGCGGCGAGTACAATGGTGGTCTGCCGCTTTGGGGAGCGGTGCATTGTTTCCGGTCGCGTCGACGGGGGCGTCTAGGGAGCCCCGTGCGGGCCGGTTTGCTGATACTTCTATGCAGTAGGGTGGCGAGCGAATGAGAAGCGATCTGATCAAACGAGGCGTCGAGCGGGCACCGCACCGCAGTCTTCTCAAGGGGACCGGCAATTTTCGCGATGCGGACTTGGATAAACCGTTTATCGCCGTCGTGAACTCGTTCGTCGACATCATCCCGGGCCACGCCCACTTGGACAAAGTCGGTTATTTCATCAAGGAGCAGGTGCGAGCGGCCGGCGGGGTCCCCTTCATCTTCAACACGATCGGCATCGACGACGGGATCGCGATGGGGCATTTGGGGATGAAGTTTTCTTTGCCCAGTCGCGAGTTGATTGCGGATTGTGTCGAGTCGATGATCGAGGCGCATCGTTTTGATGCCATGATTTGCATTCCCAACTGTGACAAGATTGTGCCCGGGATGATGATGGGTGCGGCGCGGTGCAACATTCCGGCGATTTTCGTCAGTGGGGGCCCGATGGAAGCCGGGCGTACCGAGGACGGCCGGAACGTGGACTTGATCGATGCGTTTTATGCGGTGACCCAGCGGAATGCGGGTCGGATCGACGATCGGACGTTGGCGGACATCGAGAACCATGCCTGCCCGACCTGCGGCAGCTGTTCGGGGATGTTTACGGCCAACAGCATGAATTGTCTGGCCGAGGCGTTGGGGATTGCTTTGCCCGGCAACGGGACGATTCTGGCGACCAGCGAGGATCGTCGGGCGTTGTATGCGGCGGCGGCGAAGCGGATCGTGGAAATGGCCCTGCAAGACGGCCCGAAGGCTCGCGAGGTGATGACGCGGGCGGCGTTTGACAACGCGATGATCCTGGACATGGCGATGGGCGGTTCCACCAATACGGTGCTGCACATCCTGGCGATTGCCCAGGAAGCCGGAGTGCCTTTTACGATGCAGGACATCGATGCGTTGTCCGGGCAGACGCCCAACATTTGCCGGGTCGCCCCCTCGGCCGGCGATCAGGGGCGGATCTATCATATCGAGGACGTGCAAGCGGCGGGCGGGATCACGACGATCCTGGGCGAATTGATGCGGGGTAAACCGGGCTTGTTGCGCGAAGACGCGCTGACCGTCACGGGCCAGAGCCTGGGTGAGAATATTCGCCAGCATGACATTCGGGTACGGGGCGAGACGATCCGCCGCGACGGCTTGAGTACGGCTCGGCGGAGCGAGTTGAGTGTCCATACGGAGAACGCGACGGCCGGGGGAGCCGGGGTGGTGGAACTGCTGGAACGCGGAGAGTTTGACCCGCTAGACTGCATCCGCACGGTCGAGACAGCTTATTCGCCCGAAGGTGGCTTGAGCGTGCTGTACGGCAACTTGGCAGAGGACGGGGCGGTGGTCAAGACGGCGGGGGTGGACCCCGAGATGCTGCGGCATTCCGGCCCCTGTGTGATCTTCGAGAGTCAGGAAGAGGCCTGCACCGGGATCCTCAACGGCCGCGTCCGGCCGGGCCACGTGGTGGTGATTCGTTATGAAGGTCCCCGGGGCGGGCCGGGGATGCAGGAAATGCTGGCCCCCACCAGCTACATCAAAGGCACGCCCGAGTTGGCCAAGACGGTCGCCCTGATTACCGACGGACGGTTCAGCGGCGGCACGGCCGGAGCTTGCATCGGCCATGTCAGTCCAGAAGCCGCTGCCGGGGGCGTGATCGGCTTGTTGCGCGACGGCGATCTCATCGACATCGACATCCCGGGACGTAGCCTGAAGGTCCGCCTCTCGGATCAAGAACTCGAAGAACGACGCAAGAGCTGGCAACCTCCCGCACCGCGGTGCCAGACCGGCTACCTCGGCAAGTACACCGCGCTGGCCTCCAGCGCCAACACCGGAGCGGTGTTGAAGTGGTCCTGAGCGGAACGATGCCTACACTCAAAGTGTGTTCCGTGAGCTGCCGGAGGCTCGCGGGTTCTTTCGTGGCTACCTGCCCGACGAAGTCCAGGAATTGTTCGACTGGCGGACGTTGCGGCTGGAGACGGGGAATTTTCTGACCGACCAGTTGCAGCGCGAATTCGCAGATCTGCGTTTTTCGATTCGGCTGGCGGGCCAACGCCAATCGCATCGGATCACGTTGCTGTTCGAGCACAAGCAGCGAGTCGTCTACAGGACACCTCGACAACTGCATTGCTACATCAGTCGCCAATTGGAGGAAACGCCAGACGGCGAGCCTTTGCCCAGCATTCTGACCGTCGTTTTACTGCAGAGCGGCATTTGGAATCGGTCTCGCAGTCTGTCCAGCGAATACAATTTGCCAGCGGGCGTGCGGGATATTCTGGCTCCGTATCTGGTGGATTTCCAGATGATCATGGTGGAACTGGGCTCGTTGCAAGAAAGCCAGCTCAAAGGCACGCAGGCCGGGCGTCTGGCACTGGCCATGTTAAAAACCGTCGGCGAAGGCAGGCCGTTTGGGTGGATGCAATTCCGCTCTATTTTGCGGGACATTTGCCAAAGTTTCTCGCCCCAACGTCTTCGCCGGGAGTTGCGGCGCGCGTTATACTATTTGATGAGTGTGACAGAGGAGGATCAGGAAGCTGCAGTGTGGCAGGCGCTTCAGTCGGTCCAGGACGAATTCCTGCCGGTCAAGGAGAACATCATGACACTGCTTGAGCTTATAAAAGAGCGGGGTAAAAAGGAAGGTAAAAAGGA
>SLMF01000658.1 GCA_007133715.1 Planctomycetaceae bacterium | reverse complement strand
GCTGAGGTCCGAGAGCCCGAGAGCGGGTGAAGGGAATCGAACCCTCATCTTCAGCTTGGAAGGCTGTTGCTCTACCACTGAGCTACACCCGCAATCAATTTGTTGCTTGTTCTCCTATAATCTGCCCCGGCCACAGACCAACCTGTTGCTCGGAACCTCAGCATTCACAGCACTTTAATCAGGTGGGGGGTGCAGGATTCGAACCTGCGAAGGCGTTGCCAACGGATTTACAGTCCGTCCCCTTTGACCGCTCGGGTAACCCCCCAAAAAAAATTCTTCGGCCTGCCAGGGACTTCGCCCAACCATGCCCGCCACTGCCAATGTTGCTGTGCCTGCGTCCCTCTCGGTTCTCAAAACGGGAAGCCAGCGGAGGGACTCGAACCCACGACCGGCTGATTACAAATCAGCTGCTCTGCCAACTGAGCTACGCTGGCGTATTCGCTGGGACCATCCCCGCCGCAAAAACGAGTGAATATACCCGAATGCGATCGGTTTGCATAGAGGTAACTGAAGAAAGTCTCGGAATGATCGGTTGTCTCACCCTCCGCCAACAGGGCCTGCCTCGAGCGGCCCTACCCTGCCTGCGGACTGTTCGGTCGCCCCCAAGGGCCGCTGACGGTCAGTCCGGCAGCTCGATACGTTCCTCCGCCGCCGCCGCCCGGAGCTTGCTGATCGCCCGAGCTTCAATCTGACGGATTCGCTCCTTGGTGACACCTAGCTGCGATCCCACTTCCTTCAATGTCTTCGGCTCATGCTTTCGATCCAACCCGAATCGACTAATGATAATCGTTTGCTCGCGATCGTCAAGCCGAGATAGGATCTTTTCGATTTGCTGCTCGCGCAGCATTTGTGCCGACTCCTCTTTTAGGGGGATTGGGCGTTGATCATGCTGGGACCCAAATGCCTCGTCCTGACTGGTCCGGAAGCGGTCCCGATATTTGAACTCGTCCGGTATCGTGCGTGCAAAGTTGCGCATGATGGCCCAGCTGGCATAGGTGCTGAATTTGTTGCCCCGCGCGTAGTCGAATTTTTCGGCCGCCCGAATCAAGGACATGTTGCCGTCACTGACCAAGCCAAAGAAATCCTCGCTGGCATTGACGTGCCGCTTGGCAATCGAGACCACCAACCGCAAGTTGGCTTGAATGATTTGATTTTTTGTCTTGACCGCCTCCGCATACCATTGCTCGATGCGGTCCATCAAAACGGCGCTGGACCGGACAGGGCGCAAACGCTGCCGCAAGCGACTCGCCCGGAACTTCAAGTAGTTGTAACGACGGAATAAATGGTATTCCTGCTCGCGGGTTAACAGCGGCACCTCATAAAGGGCCCCCAAATAGGATGGCAAGCCCGTCGGTACCCGCTGGCGACGTGGCGTGGACTCGGCGGCGGGCAAGGGGGCTAAGATCTCCTCCCCCGCCCCCAAAGCCTCGAAGGCTTCGTTGTAGATGAAGTCCAAAGGCAATTGCTCGATGTGCCGGAAACGCATCTCGTTGATCACTTGATGGATCCCCGTGCGGGTCCGATGAAAACGCTTCATCAGGGCTACCACGGGGACGCCCCGGCGGTATTCCACAAATACCGCCTGCTTCTGCTCGTCGGTCAGCGGGCCCGTGTTGCCCGGGAATACGGCCAAATCCGGGTGCTTGCGGTCGAATTGCTTCAGCGTGTAGCGAATGGTTTCGACACTGCGATCCATGTGCTGGGCGATCCGCCGCGCCGCCTCGGATTGGCCCGCCCCGGCATGGGCCAGCCGCCGCGCACGCTCGATGATCTCACCACGCTCGTTGTTGGTCAAGTGGCGAAACCGCTCCCCCCGCTGCACTCGTTGCGTGTTCCGCGAGACAAAGCGATCGACACAACTCTGCAAAAATCCCAGCCGCTTGCGACCGGTGTCGAAAATCATCCGCCGACTGGCCAAACCTTGCTCACGCCACCGTGAAATGGTCTTGGCCGAAACATGGAACATCCGACTCAGTTGCTCGACCGTATGCACCGGTTCCGGCAATTCACTGGCCCGGATGTTCGCCGCGTCCGAAAGATCCTCGACCAGCAAACGCACATCGTGCCGCGCCGCCACACCGGACATCACTTGCCCGGCACCCTGCTCCGGACGGTAAGCCGTAATGCGGTAACATAGGTACTCGTAGCTGTACGTCTTGGAAGCGTCGAGTTCGCAGAGCAATCGCTCGGCTCGGTCGATCTGCTCCAATTGCCTCAGCCGCGGCGCAAACCGCTTCTGCTGATCGCACAACTCCTGCATCTTCAGATTATGATATCCAGAACGCATCGTGGGTGCCTCGCTCGCTTCCCGATCTCTCCAGACTTCCCTGCGATCCCTATCGCTTCCCTCGAGATCACCTTCCTCCCCGGGCCCGCATCCTTTCTTGGAATGCTCGCCGGAATCCCGAACTGCCTGCAGCAACTCGCGCCGATCCCTTGTACGTTGAACGTTTGAGTTCGGTTCTACCATTTCAGCTCGCTCCTCCTCCCCCTGCGACAGCCTTCCTTCCGCTGCAAACCGCATGCCGAAGCCCGCTTATTTCAAGAAAAAGTCGTTTTTGGCTCGTTTTGTGGATATCTGTAACGGTTAGGGACGATGTAACGAGGCGCACACCCGCGGGTTCTGCCGGAATGGCACATGTTGTTCCCCCTGAAGGGAACGGTTTTTCCAGCGGATGCCCACGGCCCGTCAGACGCCTGCTTTCTCGGACGTAGCTTGCAACCGTTTCCTCACCCGGGATTCGAAAGAAATTCAAATATTTTGGAAAAACATCATGCCCTGTCTACGAAATTACCTCCTGCGGTGTGTGACACTTACCTATCTCGGGTGTCTTGTTTCGATCGGCACTGCAGCGTCTCGAAACAGCTACGACCTGATTCCCGACAGCGCTCCCGACCAGCAACAGTTCGTTCAGGTGCAAATGGAGGTCCGCGGTGAATTGCGATCGAATCCCGATGGCGGCGGGGTCCAGACTCGTCCGTTAGAGGTGGAAGCGCGCTTGCGATATCAGGAGCGAATGCGGGAACGTTCGGAAGACCCCTGGAAACGACGGGCCGCGCGTCACTACGAGGAGGCTTTCGCGAGCATCCGGGTGGGCGAGTCCTTGGTCAATCGCCGCTTGCCTCCCGAACAGGCGCTCATCCTGGTCACAGCCGAAACGGGGGACCAGCGGCTGTTCGCCCCAGACCAACCGCTCCGCCGCGAAGAACTGGAGTTGCTGGATGTGCAGGCCAGCAGTGTGCTGGTTGAGCGTTTGCTGCCCGGGCGACCGGTCGCGCTGGAGGAGCGTTGGGCGGTCGAGCCCCCGGTGCTGGCCGACGTGTTTTCATTGGATGCCGTGCAAGAGGCCGATGTCGAGGGCGTGCTGGTCGGCGTCGAGGAGTCGACGGCACGGATCGAATGGACCGGCAGGATCGAGGGGTCAGCGGGCGGGGTGGCGGCGGATCTCGCCGTGCGGGCCCGCGGAAATTTCGACTTGCAGCAACGCCGCTTGATCTGGTTCGCCGTCAGCATGCGAGAAACGCGAGCGATCGGCCATGCGCAGCCGGGTTTCGAGGTGACGGCACGACTGCAAATGACCCTGCGACCTTCCCCGGAGGGGGATGTTTTGACCGAGCGACGGCTGGCAGGCCTCGCGTGGGAAGAACCGAATTCCCGCCTGCTGCGTTACCAACCGGCTCGTTCCCATTACCGCTTGCTCGCCGACCGGCGCTGGCGGGCCTTGATCGACCGCCACGATCTCAGCGTATTGAGGTTGGTGGATCGCGGGGAGCTGGTGGCCCAGTGCAACATTTCGGAACTGCCCGATGCGGATCCGGGCCAGCATCTCGCCCTGGAAGCTTTCCAGACGCAGATCCGGCAGACGCTGGGCGAACAGTTCGGCCAGTTTGTCGCGGCGACGCAAGAGGGCGGGTCCGAGGGCCGCCGCGTGCTCCGCGTGGCCGTCGCAGGACTGGCGTCCGGTATCCCGATCCAGTGGGTGTACTACCACATTTCCACGCCGGACGGCCGCCAGGTCGCCTTCGCTTTCACGCTGGAATCCCGAGAGGTCGCGCGTTTGGGCACGTTGGATCGGGAGATGATCGAATCGTTCGAGTTCCTGCCCCGGCCCGCGGCACCCCGTGCCGCCAGAATGGCCTCACCCGCCCGTTCGTAAAACGCTGCTGCCTCCGTGGCAGTTCATTCACGGTGAATATGCTGATTCTTGGCACGTTTCCCCCCCTGTTCTAAGGGGGGTGGTCAGGGGGGTCGGCGGGAAAATCGAGCTCCGAAGGCGCAGTATTGCCGATTTGCATCGGTCGTTCATGGCTGCCCGGTGATCAAAGCTTGAATCGGGTGCCCCCCCTGTGGTACCCCCGAGTGCAGGGGGACGGAAGATAGATGGCGCCGCGTGAACCCTGCATTTTCCTCTCTACGGTATTCGGGGTGACGGACGATGCACCGAGGGCAATTTCGACCGCGTGCGGTGTAGGTCG
Organism: Planctomycetaceae bacterium; assembly: GCA_007133715.1. GTDB lineage: Bacteria > Planctomycetota > Planctomycetia > Pirellulales > Pirellulaceae > SLMF01. Next base: position 5,775 of record SLMF01000658.1, on the reverse strand, counting down.
CAGAAGCTCAGGTTTCGTCTTCCGGTGCCTGCCGCCGGAAGACGGCCACAATGTCTTCCACGGGGACGACGAACAGCTGGTTGTCCGGTTCGAAATCGACGGGGATGGCGTTCTTGGGATGGAACAGGATCTTGTCATACTGGCGTAACGGGACGTCGACGTCGTTTTCCACCTGGGTCGAGATGGTCACGATCCGCCCGGTAATCGTGGGGATTTCTGCCTGGTCCGGCAGGGCGATTCCTCCCCGGGTCTCGCGTTTCGGTTCGTCTTTGCGAACCAGTATCCGTGCCCCAATGGGCTCCACATATTCAAAAGTCTGCTTGCGTGTGGTGGCCATGCGATGCTCGTTGAAGGGGTGTCCGTCGCTCTGAACGACACGACTCCTAAAGTACTCGGTATGGCCGTTCGAAGCAACCGGAGCGGGGCGAGTTCCCGTCGCGGCACCGCTCACACGCGGCTCTGACGCGAGGCCCTCACGCGATGCCCTGACGTGGGGCGGGGCATGTGTTAGAATCAGGGCGTGATGAGTGCTCAGGCGACCCCCGCTCGGTCTCCAGCACGGACGAAGTGACCGTGCGCTCGTTGCGGGCCGGTCCTTGCCTCCCCCCCCCTGCCCGAAAAGGTGCGATGATGAAGGTCCCCCTGTATTGTCTGGCTCTGGCTGTCCTGCTGGTAACCTGCTTCGGCTGCCATGGGACGGAACCCGCAGCAGATGGCCCCCCCGCGTCTCCCCCCGCGGCTGTCCCCGAACCGACGGCCGATGCGGACGAACCGGTTACCGCCGAAAGCCTGATGCACCAAGTCGCGGACTTTTACAAGGCCAAGCAGACGATCCGCATGGAAGAAGAGGCGGTTGCCCGCACCCGCGTGGCGGGTCTGGAAAACGAGGTGACGGTGAAACGTTCCTTGGTCTTCGCGCGTCCCAATCGCTTGGCGTTGCGGAGCGATGCCGGACCGGGCGGGATCGATGTCCTGTCCGATGGCGAAACGCTTACCATCTACGTTTCCATGTTGAACGCCTACGCTGCGCAGGATGCCCCGCCTTCATGCGATGAATTGCTGGCCGATCCCACCATCGACATGATTTCCAATGGCGGGTTGTTCGTGCTGTCGTTGTTGGGAACCGACCCGTATGCCCGGATGATGGACGACGTGGTGGACGCCCGGTATCTGGGGTTGGAACCGTTCGGCGAGACGCAAGCCCATCGCTTGAGTTTCACCGCTCCGAAGCTGTCATGGGAATTGTGGGTGGATTCCGGCACCGATCCCTTGGTCCATCAGGTGGTGCTGGATATCTCGCAGTCGATGACGGAGATGCTGGAATTGGGCGGACAACAGGGATTGGAAGGGCTCGAAGTGACGGTGACGGAGCAGTACCGAAACTGGGCCTTTGACCAAGAGGTGGAGCCGGACAACTTCGTTTTCTCTCCCCCCCCGGAGGCACAGCGGCAGGACGATCTGTTTGCGGTGACGCCTGGCGAGCCGCCGCAACGCGAGCGGCAAAGCCAGGCCCCCGAGTTGATTGGACAGCCAGCTCCTCAAGTCGAACTGAACCTGCTGGATGGTACCACGGTGAATTTGGAGAAACATCTCGGCGAGCATCTCGTGCTGCTGGACTTCTGGGCCACTTGGTGTCCGCCGTGCCGCGAAGCGATGCCGGTGCTGGACGATTTGGCTCAGCAATATGCGGATCGCGGCTTGGTGGTGTATGCGGTGAATCAGGGTGAGGCGGTCGAGCCGATCGTGGCATTCCTGGAGGAGCACGATTTGCAGCTGACGGTGGCGTTGGATCCGGAGCGCCAAGTCGGTTCGGCGTTTGGCATCCGCGGGCTTCCGACGCTGGTGGTGATTGATCAGTCGGGCGTGGTGCAGGGCTTTCACGTCGGTTTTGCGCCTGCCTTGAAGGACTCGTTGACCGAGGAACTCGAAGCGTTGTTGGAGCGCTGATTGCGGCTGGTCGGGTGCTGCGGTCGGCGCGGATCCGGCTGGAGTTGTCGGGGCCGACAGCTTATGATGGGGTTTTCCGGGCCAGAAACGGTTCCCCATTTCGAGTTACTTTCTCAGCTTTCCAGGAGATGATCGATGCGCGCGTGGCCTCCGATTTCGTCAAGTTTCGCAGTTTCCGGTGTCTGGCTGTTACTGGTAAGCGGGTGGGTCGGCGGGGCTCGATCGGCGGATGCCGAGACGCTGCCCGAGAATCTTGCCACGCGGGCTCGCGTTTCGGCCAGCAGCCAATTTAGTGAGTCCTATCGTCCCGAGCTGGCAATCAGCGGCGTTTTGCCGCAAGATTTTCAACAGGATGCCGGTGACTGGGCGGTGCGAGGAACCCGGGACGGCTGGTTCGAGCTGGAGTGGGACGAGCCGGTCACGGTAGCTGAGATTTTGTACTTTGCCCGCGTGACCAGTCCGCTGCTGGAGTGTTTCCGGGACTATGCGGTGTATGTGGACGAGGAAGCGGAACCGGTGGCGGAGGGGGTTTTGGCCCATCGCCGGGGGGCGCAGCGGATCCGGATCCCGGCCCAGCAGGTTCGTCGCGTGCGGATCGCGTTCCTGTCCTCGCACCCCAACTCGCCCAACCCCGGCGCGGCCGCGATCGCCGTGTTCCGCGAGCCGATCAGCGAAACGCTGCTGGCGGAACTGGCGCTGCCGCCCGAGGAACGGACGCCCGAGGCCCGGGCCCTCCGCGCGGATTATTTGGACGGCCGCTTCGGGTTCCACGACCTGCTCGTCGTCAAACGGAAGCCGTTGGACATCTCGCACGTGTACGTGTACCACGTCGAGGGCTATCGGCCGGGAGGTGGTTTGTACCGTTTTTCCCCTCACGAGGAGGGCGCTGAACTGACGCAGATCTTCGATGCGGGCGATGGCATGATCACCACTGCCGATCTGTCCTACGACGGCCGGGAGATCGTGTTCGCGCTCCGTCGCGGCGGACATGTCGCCTCCAATCCCGTGGCCCATATCGAGGATATCTCGCAGTATCCCGAGGAAGAACATAACTATCATGTGTTCCGGATCGGGATCGACGGCAGCGATCTGACCCAGCTGACCCACGGCTCCCATAACAACCTTGATCCGTGCTGGCTGCCGGATGGCGGGATCGCTTTCATTTCGGATCGCAAGGCAGCTTATGCCTACTGCTACGTGGTGACCTCGCCCGTGCTGTACCGGATGGAACGCGACGGTTCGCAGCAACAGCGGTTGTCGGCCAATTACCTGATGGATTTCACGCCCTCGGTCCTGAACGACGGACGGATCATTTACACGCGTTGGGAATATGTCGACCGGGCGGCTTGCCCGATCCAGAGCTTGTGGACGATCAATCCCGACGGGACGGGACTGGCCGGATTCTACGGCAATCGCGTGCTATCGCCCGGCACGTTCATGGATGCCCGGCCGATCCCGAACTCGCCCGCCGTGATCGCGACCGCGACGAATCATAATGGCTCGTGCCGCGGTGGGATCGTGGCCATCGACCCGACGAAGGGCGCGAATTCTCCCGCGGCGGTGCGGAACCTGACACCGGAAATCGATATCTACGCCCATCGTCTGGGAGGAGGCCCCTGGGGTAACGGGATGCTGGATACGGGGATTCGCGGCCAGTATGAGAAACCGATGCCGATCGACGAAGAGCATTTTTTGGTTTCGAAAGGGGGAGTGATTCAGTTACGCGATTTCGAGGCCAACGCGACCTCGCTGCTGGGCCCGCAGGATGGCTTGGGGTTCTACAGCCCGCAACCGATTCGCCCTCGATCCATCCCCCCCGCTCTGCCGGGTAATGTGCGGGATGAACAGATCGCTTTGCCCGAAGACGGCAGCGTCACCGGCAGCTGGGCGACGGTCGTGCTGCAGGATGTGTACCAAGGCCTCGAACCGGACGTTTCGCGAGGTGAAATCGCCCAGATCGCGGTCGTGCAGGAAGTGGAAAAGAGCACGCACACGCCGCAGAACAATCTGCGGCCCGATGGTTCGGGGATGCGGAATATCGCCGTGTTCGGGTTCCAGTTCCCGCTGGTTTCCTGCGGTGCCACGTACGCACCCAAGAAGCTGTGGGGCTTGGCCGACGTTGCAGCGGATGGCAGCGCCACCTTCCGGGTGCCCTCCGAAGTGCCGATCTATTTCCTGGCGCTGGACCAGGAGGGGCGCGCCCTCCAACGGATGCGAACCTTCACGCATCTGATGCCGGGCGAAGTCCAAGGTTGCGTCGGCTGCCACGCCGATCGAAATTCGGTCAGTCCGCTCAGCAGTCACCGGTTTACGCTCAGCGGCCAAGCCCAAGGGCTGCAAGAACCGGAATGGGGCGTGAAAGGATTCAGCTATCCGGAGGTGGTCCAAGGCGTTTTCGATCGGCATTGCATCGGCTGCCATAACGAGCGGGAGCAGCCGGGAAATGTCGATCTGACCGGTGACATGACGGATTTCTTTAGCGTGTCTTACGACATCCTCTGCCGGACGGGGACCCAGGCCGAACACCGTTGGCGGCAGCATGGCAGCCCCTCGGGGCAAGATTACGACCACATTCGCGGCCAGAGTCCCTACGTGGAATGGATCTGGACGATCAACGGGGCGGGGCATAATACGCTTGAGATCGAACCAAGGCGCTGGGGCAGCCCGGCCAGTAAGCTGGCAGAGATCCTCCGTAGCGGCCATCCCGATTCGGACGGCCAACCCCGTGTCGACGTGCCCGAGCAGGATCGGCGACGGGTCTATCTGTGGATGGACCTGAATATCCCTTACTACGGCACCTCCGCCTCGAATCACAAAGCCGAATTGGGCAGTCGCCGGATGATGCCGCGAGAACTCGACGCGACGCTGAACGAAGTCGCCGCCCGCCGGTGCGTGGAATGCCACGGGGACCAGCTGCCGCGAAAGTTCTACACCCGTGTGATGCGCCCCGAGAACAACAATTTCCTGCTGGCGCCCCTGGCGGCTGAGGCCGGCGGGACGCAGCGGTGTGGCGAGCCGATCTTCCTGTCCACGGACGATCCGGACTACCAGCGGATCCTCCGCACCTTCGACCCGATCCACGAACTGCTGGAACAACGTCCGCGGGCCGACATGGAAAACTTTCAAGTCCTCTACGATTGAGCCGAGCCTCGCGGCGACTGGCCCGGGAAGCACGCGTCCCCGATGCGACACCACTCGCGTGGGTGGATTGCTGTGCCGCCTGACGCCCCGCCGCCAATCGTGGCGGTCATGTTCACCTTCCCCCACTGGAACAGAAAGGCCCACGACATCACCACGCCTTTTGAGTAGATCGCCCGACGGGGTGCCGGGCAGACCACAGGGTGGGACCGGGACCTGCCCCGCGAAACCGCCTCTCCCCAAACTCGCCCGTATCGCGTGCGTGCTGTCGATGCCAGCGGAAAATCGACCTGGCCCAATCCGGTTGCGCTCAGCTTAGAATCGGAATGACACTGCAAGCGTTTCTCATTTAGCGTTGCTCGTTGCGAAAGGGAGAAAGACAATGGAACGGCGTGATTTTTTCAGAAAGGGGTCGGCCGGACTGGTGGGCCTGACCATGGGATCGGCGCTGATGCAATCGGGACCTGCGGGAGCCGCCCGTGCCGATGCGGCAGACGAGCAGGTGTCGAGCGAAGCCGCGGGGGCGCAACTGATCACGGCGGGTGATCGTGATCCGCATCAGGTGCTTGCCGCCGCTTCCCCCCATTCCGTGATCCTGTTTGACCGGAATCGCCCCTGGACCCTGGATCAGACCCTGGTGATCGACAAACCGCTGACCGTGCTGGGACTGCATGCCCGGATGCCCGAGGG
>SLMF01000399.1 GCA_007133715.1 Planctomycetaceae bacterium | reverse complement strand
TGGATGTCAAAACGGCCGGGTCCGGCGTTACCGGCGATCTGCTGGCACACTGTATCGATACGGCCCTCTGGCTGAACGGCTCGATCACCGATGTCTCCGCAATGACCGAAACCTTTATCAAACAGCGGAAACATGCCGAGACGGGCGAGATGACCGAAGTCGGTATCGACGACGCCTGCGCGTTCCTCTGCCGCTTCGGCAACGGCTCCCTGGGTGTGTTCGAATCCACCCGCTATGCCCGTGGGCACAAGGCCCTGTATACCCTGGAAGTCAACGGCGAACACGCTTCGCTCCGCTGGGACTTGCACGACCTGCACCGGCTGGAATACTTCGACCACCGCGACGATTCCACCGTTCGCGGCTGGCGTTCGGTTCACGTGACCGATCACGACATGCCCTACATGAAGCATTGGTGGGTGCCCGGTCTGCAGATCGGCTACGAACACACCTTTGTCCACCAGTTGGCCGATTTCCTGGCGGCGATGGACCGGGGCGAAGCCTGCAGCCCGTCCTTCCGCGAGGCGTTGGAAACGCAAAAGATCTGCGATGCCATCCTCAGTAGCGGCAAATCCGGGCAGTGGCAGTCGATCAGCTGAACGCCCCCCGCACCGCAGCACGCGTGACAAACGGGCGCCGGCGGGCCCTCGGACCCCCGCGCCTGCGCACGCTACCCGTGCCTCACGCAAAAGGAAAGCACCTGGACACGAGTTTTTAAGCAATGACCCGCTTAATTGCTGGCTTGTGCTCTGGGTTTGATGCAGGATGGTATCGACGATGCTTTGTAGCAATTGTCCTAGTGCCGCAGATCAGAATTGACGTGATACCGCCCGCGGTCAGGTTTGTCCGGTTAGGTCTCGAATCGTAGAACGGAATGAATTCCGTTTCCCGCATCGCGAACGGAATGAATTCCGTTCTACAATGAGACAGTTCTGACCGCCGGCGGTATAACACACGGTACGTAGGTTGGGCACTCCTGCCCGACGATCCCCATGGTTGATCCTCCGTGAGGGATTCGTGACAAATGGGACGTTCTTGTCGATGATAACACGTCCGTCGGGCAGGAGTGCCCAACCTACGGGGAGGCGCATCAAGCAACTTCCGGCCTGGGTGGCCTATCAATTCTGTTTTGCGGCACGAGAAGCTCCATTTCAACGAGAAAAGCGCGAAACCAACAGTCGAGCCGCCATTGCAACATGATAGCATTGCTTGCGTGCTCCGCCTGAAAACCAGTAGTTAAGCGGGTCATTGTTTTTAAGAGGTAAGAAATTCCTGTCGTGTCGCATACAGCTCGACCGACGGGAAGGTCGATCCTCAGCGCGTCCGCGCCCTGAGCCAGAGGCAACGGACACGCCCGCTTCCATCCCGGCGCGATGTTACGCCACCCGATCGCCACCCAATTCGGTGTCAATCGCCAATGCGAGGCCCGCTTGCGGCACCACCGGGCACCGGACCGATGTATCCGGTGGACAACGCGACGTCGTCGTACCAGACGGAAGTAATTCTCGCACGACGCTTCGGTTTCGAAATCGTCCTGAAAGAACACCTCGCCCGGCTGCTGGAGTTCGGCCAGCCGCTGGCGATCGACTCGCGTCTCGGCCGTCACCAACTCCGGCGGCCGTATCGGCAGTTCTTCGCCGCCCGCCGTCGCCCCTGCCAGGCATACCCCCCAGACCAGTCTTCCCGTGATCGACCGATTGTTCATCCGAGGGTTCCTTTCTGTTCGCTTTTGTCCACTTCGAAGAGCCCCACCAGCCCGTGGGCGCAGCCGAAACCTTGTTGCAGATGGACCACCAGGTGGCGGAGGGCGAACCCGAGTTGCGGTTCGATGATGTTCTCACGCGGCAGGCCGTAGCCCAGCCAGGCCGTGCCCTCGACCACCCGCCGCATCCGTTGCATCATCTCTTGCAGCGGTTGGGGATACGAGGCGGGAATCGGCGTGGGCGGCGAACGGTATTGCTGCGTCGATTCGTCGTACTTCAGCATCAGCTCCTCCACGTAGGCGACCAGCATGTTCCAGCACATCTGCAGGTGCTCGAAGTAGTCATTGACGAACTCGAAGCCCGGTTTCGGGACGTAGTCGAACTCCAGCAGGCCCAGATCGGTCCGCACGTTGGGCTCGTGCAACGAATTCACGGCCTGCCGCAGCGGCGGGGCATGGGGATTGTATTCGGCCGTGTCCATGTGGCGGCCGGTGAGCACGGAACGATCGAAGAAGCCGAGCTGGCGGATCGGCACCCCGGCGCGTCGCCCGGCTTCCTGGACCAACGCCTCGGCCTCTTGCCGGGTCATCAGGCGGAGTTGGAGGTGTTGCAGTTCGTCCCTCCGCCGCTCCCGCTCTTCCTTGTCGTAGATGTACGACACGACGTAATCCATCGTGTGGTTTTGCGTCAAGTCGTTGGACCACAGCGTCTGCCACTCGTAGGAATAGCGGCCCAGCCAATCGCAGACGATCAGGCAGTAGTCGCGGGTTCGTGCCGCGATCTCTGCCAGCAGACGGATCAAGCTCGCATCGTCGGTGAAGTGCGAGCAGGTGCCGTACGAGGTGAAATACAGATCGTACGGCCGCTGCTCGGGTGCCAGCGGCAAGCCTTGGGAGAAGTCGGCTTGGGAAAAGGTCAATTTGCCGTAGTCGCCGTACAGGTACTGGGCCTGCTGGATCAGTTCCTCGTTGAGATCCACGCCGTGGTAACGGCCCAGGACGGCGGGGTTCAGCAGCGTGATTTCGAAATCCTGCAGGTCCGCATCGCGGCGGCGGATGCCGGTCAGCAGCTCGAACCCGTCGGCGCTGCCGCAGCCCAGATCCATGATCCGCACCCGCTGCATCTGCGAGACCCGGCGGTCGATCAAACGCTCCAAATGCGGGCGGAGGAAGATGCGGGTGCTCTCGTCCTCCCACAGTTTGCGGACGTTGTCGTATTTGCCGACCAGCCCGGATTGTTTGGCGTACAACCCGCTGGTGGCCGCCTCGGTGTAGGCTTGCATCTCGGCAACCTGCCGGACCGATTTCATGATGCGTCTCCGGTTTTTTCAAGAAAGCAGACATCCAGCAGCCCGGGAACGTGGCGGCGGATATCTCGTTGAAGCGAGACGGGCAGCTGCTGCCGCGGCTCTTGCAGCAGTTGGCGGTACTGGCGGTGCGCGGCGCCCAGGGCTCCGCTGGAATCGTCCTCCAAAGGGAATCGTACATAGACCGGATCGCGGCTGGGCAGCGGCACGTGATACATGAAGGTCTTCTCGGGCGTGCGCATGACTTCGCGGATCGAGGCCAGTATGGTCTCTGGGGTGCTGGTCTCACAGGCAGCGGGGGCGTAAGTCCGTTTGACCAGGTCCAGGTGCGCGTTGTCCAGGATGGCTTGTTCGGGACAGAAGGTATTGGTGCGTTCCAGCAATCCGAAGGCGTAATGGATATACTGAGCGCCGGCGGCGGGGACGGCCAGCAGGGTGAACATTTTTTCGGCCGCCGCTTGGATTCCCGGCACAGCCGCATCGGCCACGCCGGCCGACGAATAGCACGGCAGGCGGTAGAAGCGTGCCAGCTGCGCACAATCGTGGCTGTAGTGGATCACCTCGGGGGCGGCGTACATATCGTTGAAGTTATCCAGTCGGGTGCGGACGGGGACCGCTCCGTACAGCACGGGTGCGCCGGGTGCCGCCAGCTGGTTCAAAACGACGCCGGCCAGGATCTCGGCATTGATCTGGGCCACCATGCCGAATTCGTCGAAGGGTCCGGTGGCTCCGCCCATCGGGCAGCTCGAGACGACCACCGGCACTCGTCGCCGGGAGATCGCCAGCAGTTTGGCCGCCGTATCGTCGACAACCTGCAGGGGGCTCTTGATCACACAGGTGATGAACGAGAGCAGCGGATTCTCGCGAAAGGCGGCTTCGCCACCGGCCACGAGATGTCCCAGCCGGAGCACGTCCTCCAACGCGTCCAAACTGGTCAAACCGGCCTGGACGTGCTTGCGGATGTGATTCAAACTGGTGAAGAATTGGTTCACATCCTTATTCGTTTCCGTGATCTGCGGGTCGCAGAGATTCACATTGCGAATGAAGAAATCCAGGTGCTCGAGGTGTTCGGCCAGGTGGGCCGAGTCGGCCAGGCGTGGGATCGAGCCGGGCAGGCGGGTGAACTGCGGCTGATCGCCCGGGAAATCGACCTGCAGCCAGACGTTGGCCTCGGAGCCGGTTCCGAAGCGGACGCGGGGTTCCTCCGCGTCCAGGATCAGCCGGTTTTCCGGCTCGCGGGCGCCCAGCACCACACGCGAGGGCGCGGAGTCCAGGGCCTGGTCGACCAGGGCGGCGGGTACACGCACGCGGAGGCAGTCGTCGGACGGCTCGACGCGGGCCCCGGCCCGCTGGAACAGCTCGGCAGCTTCCGCGTTGTAGCACCACAACCCGGGGTCCTCCAGCAGCTGCCGGGAAACTCCATCGATCATCCGGACCGCGGCGTCCGTCAGCCGCTTTTGCGGTTGGACGAGAATGCCTTGACGTTGGGCGATTTGCATACGTTCCTTTCTGCGGGCACCGGAACGCCCGGGATCTTGATTTCGGGAAAAGTGCGCAAAACCTGCTCCCGTAGCTGGGCGGGCAACTGCGACGTGGGCGGCTGGGCGCGGAACTCCTGCAGCCAGCGGCGAGCCCGAGCCAATACGTCGTCGTCGGACTGCATCCGCTCGCGCCGGTCACGATTGGCCAATTCCGGCTGGAAGAATTCGCTCCGCATATGCGCCAGCGTGTGGTCCTCGACCATGTAGTCCTCGCCCGGACCCTTCGCGATCATCAGCTCGGTGGCCAGCGTCTGGTCATTGACTTCGATCCCGCGCAGCACGCGGCGGCACATGCCCAGGATCTCGTTGTCGATCACCAGTTTCTCGTAGGAGACCGTCAAATCGGCTTCCATCAGGCCCGCCGCGTCATGGATGAAATTGGCGCCCGACAGGCCCACCAACAGATTGGACAAGGCGGTTTCATAGGCGGCCTGGACATTCATGCTCTTGGCGTCGGTGGTGCCGGAGGTCGAGTAGAAGGGCAACTGGAAATGCTGGGCCATCTGAGCCACGGCGGCGTTCAACATCGCCCGCTCGATCGGACCGCCCAGATGGTCCATCGTCTCCAAATTGGTGATCGAGCCCACACTGCCGCAGATGCCGGGGGCGCCGGGTTGGACGCATTGCACCAAAGCGATGCCTGCCAGCATCTCCGCCACGTGCGTCAAGACGTTGCCGGCCAGCGTGATCGGAGCGGTCGTGCCGCAAATCGGCTCGGTGGGCACCACCACCGGCAACCGCTCGCGGGCCAGATAGCACGTGATCTCGCCGTAGTCCCGGTCGATCTTGAACGGGCTGATGATCAACGTGATGAAGGAAAGGAAGGGCTTCTCGCGCAAGGCATCCGCGCCGCCCGCAATCATCTCGCCCAACCGCACCGCTTTGCGGCAGCCCGCCAGCGAATACGGCCCGCCCATCACGTGCTTGGTCGTATTGTCCAAAGCGTGGAAAAAGCGGTTGACATCGATGTCGCACTTGTCCGTGATGTCGTGCGGAAAGACATTGATCGTAAAGGCATCGATATGTTCCAGCACATCCACCAGGCGAGCGTTCAGAATCACGTCCTCGACCGTCGACGGACGGCACTCGCCCGTGTCAGGATCCAGCACATAGATGGCCGTGCCGCCTGTGGCGTAGTGCATCCGGCCGCCTTCGAGCACGGTGTCCGACCGCCCGTCCCGCGAAAATAAGGTGATCGACGAAGGATTGGAGGCGATGGCGTCTTCGACCAGACTGCGCGAGAGCCGGACCGTACGGCGTTCCGCGTCGACGCGGGCTCCCGCTCGCCGAAAGGCCTCGAAGCCAGTCTCCGAATACACGGCCATCCCGGATTCGGCCAGGACCTGAAAGGCGGCATCCGCAATCTGCTGAACCGCGCAGCCGTCCAGCGGGCGGTAACGCCCCGCTTGGTCCCCCGTGCCTTCGGAAGTGAACGTGGCCGTGGATTCGTTGAAATGATCACCCATGATGATCTCCTTTCCTATTGCGGAGGTTAGTTGCGAATCGCCGGGCTAGAGCGATACCCATTGCCCGACCGTCTGCACCGCGCTGCCCGTGCCAAAATGCTCGGCAAACACCCGGAAATAGTGCAGCTCCTCCTTGCTGCGCAGCAGCGGGTGCTCGCGGCGGGCCGCGGCAAATTCCTCGTCCCCGATCCGACTCTCGAAATGGGACGGCAGTACATCCGCCGCTTCCGTACCCTGGGAAAACTCCTGCTTCGGACGCCAGACAATGTCCGCCGGCAACCACGATTCATAGGCCAGCCGGAGAATCCATTTCTCGATCTTGCCCCCGTCAGCAGGCTTCTGCTTGTACTCCGCCGGCAAGCGGAGGGCATAGTCCAGCAACGCACCGGACAACAACGGCGTGACCACCCGCAGCCCGTGGCACTGGTTCATCCGGTCCAGCCGCAACGCGGCGTTGCTGTGCACAAAACCTAAACAACGCAATTGCTCGGCCAGCAACCGCCGGGGACCGTACTGCTTGATGTACTCGTAACCACAAAACGTCTCGTCGCCACCTTCACCCGACAGCAGCTGTTCGAAACCCCGCTCGCGGGCGAATCCGGACACCAAATAATTCGCCACCGCACTCCGCACCAGCGAAGGATCGAAGGATTCCAAGTAGTAGATCACCTCGGGCAGCACTTCCAGCACCCGCTCGAGATCGACGATCAACTCCTGATGCAGCGAGCCGATTGCTGCGGCGACCCGCCGCGCTTTGACGATATCTTGGCTCTCGCCGACACCCACCGCGAACGACGTCAGCCGGGCATCCGGACCCTGCTGCTCCTCCAGACGGCGGGCAGCCAAACAACACACGATGCTGCTGTCCAGCCCGCCGCTGAGCAAAGCGGCGGTGGGAACCGCAAAATGCACGCGTTGACAAAAACTCCGCCAAACCAACTCCCGTATCCTGGCCGCCGCCTCCTCCGGCGTGGGCGCCAACGGGCGCTCCGGCACAGCCAACTCGGCAAACCGCTGCAACTGGCCCGTACGGTCCATGTAATGGCCCGGCGGGAATTCGTACACCTCGTCCGCCACCGACAGCACACTCTTCAATTCGCTGCCAAAATAACAGACACCCGCCTTCCGGCCATAAAACAGCGTCTTGATCCCCAGCACGTCCCGTGCCGCCAGCAGATCCGAACCGTCGCCGATCACCAAGGAAAACATGGCATCGCTCAGACGCCCCAACATGGCCGGACCCTCCTGCTGGTACAACCGTACCAGCAACCGCTCGTCACGCCGCGGACCGTCCGGAACCCCCTGCGGATCCGCCAATTCCGACCAGTTGCCAATCTGTCCGTCATACGCGATCTGGGGCCCGTTCCCCGCCCAGTCGGATTCGACCGCGCTGGCAGGATCGTGACGCAGGCCGAGATCGGCCAAACTGTAATTCTGGCCCAGTACCCAGCGTGGCTGCCTTGCCAGACCGGACCAAGCGGGACCACGATGGGACATCGTCGCCAACATGGTTTGGATCGCTTGATCGTTCACGGCCCTGCCATATCCGGCAGCAATTCCGCTCATCCCGAAACACCTTCCTTTCGTATGCCGGCGAATCTCAACACCGTCCTCCAGGGGACTTTGGCATCCTTCCCCCCGTTTTCTTGACGACTCCTTGCCAGCCCAAGAGACAGTGCAAAAAAACGCACCGGGGCGACTGCCGAACGAAATCGTCGAACCCTGCGGTTCAAAACGCGGCTGCGGGGAAATGACGGACTCACGGACGAGACCGCGGTGATTGATCTCGCACCCGACCCGGCGTTGTTCGGATCGGGGCATCAGGATCGACCCCGGCGGGCATGGATTGCCAACAATCCACACGGCTGATCCCTGATTCTAAGGGCCCCTGCGCCAGGCCGCAACAGCCACCTTTGGGTTGATTGTAAACCACCCACCTGCCGATGAACTCAGCAGGCTGTCGCGGCGGAATGCCACCGGACGCTCTTTTCATGCCCCCAATCAGCGGGTGCTTACACCATTTGTTCCGACAAAACCACGATTTCACGGGCGTGGTTTCCCCGGGTGGGATTTCAGCCGATAATAGGGCGTGGCTGGGGGCTTGACCCCCGATTTTCGCAGGTCTGGAGAAACGTCATGGTCACGCGAACGGATCGTCAGCGCGGTGCGCTGTGGGGCTTGGCAGTCGGTGACGCGTTGGGTGCCGCGGTGGAGTTTCAACGGCCGGGCAGTTTTGAGCCGGTGACGGGTTACCGTGGCGGGGGACCGCATCGTCTGGGCCCCGGCGAATGGACCGACGATACGAGTATGGCGTTGGCTTTGGCCGACAGTATCGCTCAGGTCGGATGGGATCTGGACGACCAGACGGCGCGCTATGTCCGCTGGTGGCAGGAAGGTCGGTATTCGGTCAACGGCCGGTGTTTCGACATCGGCAATACCACGGTAGCGGCCCTCCGCCGTTTCGAGCACAGCGGGGATGCACGCAGCTCGGGGGGAACCGAGGCGCACACCGCGGGGAACGGCTCGATCATGCGGCTGGCCCCGGTACCGGTGCGATATGCGCATCTGCTGTCCGACCGGATCCTTGCGCTGGTGGAACGGGCATCGGAATCGAGTCTGCCGACTCATGCCAGTCCCCCGTGCGTGGCGGCTTGCGTCTATATGACGGTCGTGCTCAGCGGGCTGATCGAGGGGTTTTCGCGGGCCGAAGTTCTGGAGCCGTCTTGGCCACCCATGCGCCGCGCCCGGGACATTTCTCCTTTCCCACCGGAGATCGAGGAAGTGGCGGACGGTAGTTTCCGCCGAAAGTCTCCCCCTGAAATAACAGGTTCCGGTTACGTGGTCCGGACCTTGGAGGCGGCTCTCTGGGCATTCCACGACGCGCGAGACTTTCGAGAAGCCGTGCTGCGAGTGGTCAATCTGGGCGAAGACGCAGATACGACAGGAGCCGTTTGCGGTCAGTTTGCCGGTGCCTGCTGGGGCGAGTCCGGCATTCCCCAGGAATGGCGGGAGGAGCTTGCGCGACCAGACCTCCTGGAGGAGGCCCTCGAGGGCTTACTGTGAGCTTCGTGAAAAGATGCTTTTCGCCTCAGAGGCCCTAACAGAGCCGCGTCGATCTTCGCAGCTCCCGCCCCACAGCGGCAGCGATCTGATACCGCGCGCGGCAGAGATTGACTCGTGACTGCCCGAGCGTGTCGATAGGCAAGGGTATCTTGGGACCGTCAGAGAAGCCACCGGCCGGTTTTCAGGTGAGGGGCACGCCTGTTCTTTTCGGTCGTGTCGGAACCGGTGTCTCGTCATTGGGAGTTTCACCGCTCCCGGGTGGGGCTTGCCCCGGGAGGGCCCGGCGGTTTAGAATCCGTCCCAGCCGCCGTATTTCCACCGGACTGCATGTCGTCGGTTTCGGTTCTGCGATTCAACGAGAGAAAGGACCCTGATGGCCGATTCGATCACCTTGCGAGACTCCTATAAATACGCCCTGCTGACGCCGACCAGCATGGGTACCCGTTTGACTCCCGTAGGGCGTCAACCCGCGCACAGCTCGACCCTGTTTCAGTTACAGGCGACCAGCGCGGAGAGCAATGTGGGGAGCGTCTCGTCCTTTTTGGGCTTGCCGGTAAACGTGTTGACCGCCATCGTCAGCAGCTCGCCGTTCGGCAAGTTCATCCAACGGGATCTGGCGGGTCGCGGGATGACCGTCGACGCCAAGGCGGTCGTCCAAGAGGGGCCGTGGGGTGCCCGGCATCAGATCAACATTGCCGATTCCGGGTGTGGTTCTCGCCGCCCCAACGTCTCGAACGACCGTGCCGGTGAGGTGGGTCGCTCGCTGAAGCCCGAGGATTTCGATTTGGAAGCCAAATTTGGCCAGGAGGGTGTGGGGATCGTGCATCTGTCGGGACTGATCGCCGCCCTGTCCCCCGATACGGGCCGCTTGTGCTTGACGATCGCGGAGAAAGCCAAAGCGGAAGGCACGTTGGTCTCGTTCGACTTGAATCACCGGGCTACGTTCTGGAAGGGCCGGGAAACCGAATTGGCCCAACTGTTCCACCAAATCGCCGATTGTGCGGACATCCTGGTGGGCAACGAGGAGGATTTCCAGTTGTGCCTGGGCATCGAAGGGCCCCCGCCCGGAGGGAAAGGCTTGACTGCCAAAATCGACTCCTTCAAAGAGATGATCCATCGCACCCGAGAGAAATACCCGAACGTCAAGCTGTTTGCCACCACGCTCCGCGAAGTCATCCATGCCGAGGCGC
>SLMF01000170.1 GCA_007133715.1 Planctomycetaceae bacterium | reverse complement strand
CTCCGACAGGTGTTCGACTCGATGGTCGTCAAGTGCGGCGTCTACCTGTTCGACGAATTCGACGCCATCGGTAGCGACCGGGCTCGGCCGAACGAAGTCGGGGAGATCCGGCGCGTGCTGAACTCGTTCTTGCAGTTCGTCGAGGCCGACGATTCGGACAGCCTGATCTTGGCCGCCACAAATCAAGTGGAGGTGCTTGATCCGGCCCTGTTCCGCCGGTTCGATGATGTCATCCGTTACGGCCTGCCGACTGCCGATGCGGCCGAGGAATTGATCCGCAACGCGTTGAACGTGTTCACCACTAACGGCGACGATTGGGCCGAGGTCCGCCGCGCGTGCGACGGCCTGAGCTACGCCGAAATCGCCCGAGCCTGTACCGAGGCTGCCAAGGGCGCCATCCTGACAGACCGCAGAGATCTGAGCACCCACGAAATCCAGGCCGCTCTGCAAGAGCGACAAGCCATCCGCCAGCAGTAATCGCTAAGGACCTTCCATGCCTGCACCGGATCAGCTCCCCCACCTGATCGTCGAATCGGTCAAGATCATGCCGCCGCCGCCTCGGCAGAACGATCCGCGATTGTACGGCGCCATCACGGCGCAGGCCGTGTATCGCATCGAGAGACCATTTAGATTGATCCGAATGAACGGCGATTGGCCGGGAAAAGTCACACAGATCGCTTACTTGTCAATCGC
The DNA here is from genome assembly GCA_007133715.1 of Planctomycetaceae bacterium. Lineage (GTDB taxonomy): Bacteria > Planctomycetota > Planctomycetia > Pirellulales > Pirellulaceae > SLMF01. Next base: position 1,876 of record SLMF01000170.1, on the reverse strand, counting down.
CAATTCACTCAACAGCCATTCCAGTGCATGTCGCGCACGACTGTTCCCGGACACGCTTGCAGCTATATCGATCTTTCTATCTGAATTACAAGCAGATTTGCCCGACAGTGTCGGGCGAATTGGGTCCGGGGGCATCTCTTCTACCCCCTTTGGAAATTTGCCCGACAGTGTCGGGCGAATTCGCGATGCTCCCATACCGAGGGGAACGCTTGCCGGAAGGGATGCTCGGTTCGTTGGCCAAAGCCTTCGCCCTAAGCTGGTCCCACTACGTCACCTTGCTCACCATCGACCAGCCTGACGAGCGGCGATTCTACGAGATCGAGGCCGCTGCCAATCATTGGAGCGTCCGCGAACTGGAGCGTCAGATCGCCAGTTCGTTGTATGAACGGCTGGCGCTGAGCCGGGACAAGGACGAAATCCGGCGGCTTGCGCAAGAAGGGCAGGTCGTGGAAAGGGCCGCTGACCTGATCAAGAATCCGCTGGTGCTGGAGTTCCTCGGGCTGGAAGAGAAGCCGTCCTACTCCGAGACGGAATTGGAATCTGCTATCATCGACCGGCTGGAACAATTCCTGCTGGAGCTTGGCAAGGGCTTCCTTTTCGAGTCGCGTCAAAGGCGTTTCACGTTCGACAACGACCACTTCTACGTCGACCTGGTCTTCTACAACCGCCTGCTGCGCTGCTACGTGCTGATCGATTTGAAACGCGACAAGCTGACGCACCAAGATCTGGGACAGATGCAGATGTACGTGAACTACTTCGATCGGCACGTCAAGCTGCCGGACGAATTGCCGACGGTCGGCATCGTCCTCTGCCGCCGCAAGAACGATGCCCTGGTCGAACTCACCCTGCCCGAAAACGCCAACATCTACGCCGCCAAGTATCAACTCTACCTGCCCTCGAAGCAGGAACTGAAGCTGGAACTGGAGAAGATCCAACGGGAATTGGGGGGTGGGGAGGGTTGCGCATGAAGACGGAACGTACGGGATTCAGGCGAACGGAAATTGGGGAGTTACCAGATGCCTGGGAAACTTGTGCCCTCGGGGCCGAGGGACTTGTTCATCGGGTAGGAAGCGGAGTCACACCGACGGGCGGCCAGCGGGTCTACAAGCAATCAGGCCGTCCGTTCGTCCGGAGTCAAAATGTTGGGTGGGGCCAGCTACTACTGGATGACTTGGCCTTCATTGACGATGACACGCATGCATCTTTTTCGGCAAGCGAGATCGTTGAAAGGGACGTACTCCTGAACATCACTGGTGCGTCCATTGGCCGCTGTGCGGTTGCAACGGCCGATGTGGTGATCGGCCCGTGAAAGCACTGGTTGGCCGATGGCCTTGTTGGCCATGGGATTGGAGACCACCACCCGCGCCACGTGCGGGCGCAGGGCGTCGGCCACCGCCCAGCAGTTGGTGATCGTTTCCAAGGCCACGTGGTCACCGGGGCGCAGGATCTTGGTGGCGAACAGCTCCAGCGTGCGGCGGTTCAGCGCGAAACGCTCGCGATGCACCACCTGGCCCGCCGGAGCCACCAGACAGGCTTCGACGGAGGCGGTTGCGTTGTGGAAGGGAGGAGAAGGAGATGCGGTTGCGAGGGTAATAGTTGCCATGAAGGATTTGAGGTGCGTTTTTCCGCCTTCGCGGTCAAGAAGCGACCGCGGGCCCCAACTCAGAGCAGCGGGGCATTTCAAGAATCATCGCCAGTATCTATCCCGATCGGTGCAGTAACCTGCATCCAATAGGCGGTGGGCTTCGGGAGGAGTCCGTGGGGTGAAAGCATTCCGGTTTGCAACCCGCGACGGCAAGACCGCGTGGCTGCCCCTCACGGACTGCTGATCAGGTCAACGACCGGCTCACATGGGCGACTTGGGGGATGCAATCAT
>SLMF01000556.1 GCA_007133715.1 Planctomycetaceae bacterium | reverse complement strand
CGAACTGATGCAGTACATATTGTTCGAGCTATTTTGTTCCCTCTTATGGGTTTTATGTAACGTCAATTGTGATTTGCGGCACGAGAATTGTATCCCGCGTAACGATCCCGTGCCCCCCAGCCTACCACACGAGCCCGGCGTCTGACAAATGCACGGCCGTTCCCGCGGCGGGTATCGGGCGACGCGGCCCAAGCCCCTGCATGGGAGCGGCCGCCGGTAACGTGGGGGGGCAGGCCCGCGGCCGACGCCCGCGTATAATCGGAAACCTGCTTGACCGCTTGACTCGGGAGACCTTGCCGGATGACCGTCGTGAAGAATCATCAGCTGACGCCGCTGCCCGTCTCGTTTTATGATCGCGATGCGGTGCGGGTGGCGCAGGAGTTGCTCGGCAAACTGCTGGTGCGGCAGAGTCCGGGGGGCCGAACCGTCGGCCGGATCGTCGAAACCGAGGCCTATTTGGCCCAGGGCGACCCGGCTTGCCACGCGACCCGAGGCATGACGCGCAAGAACGCCTCCATGTTCGGACCTCCCGGACGAGCCTATGTCTATGCGATCCACGCCCGCTGGTGCTTCAACGTGGTAGTCCAGCCGCGGCAGGTTGCCAGCGCGGTGCTGATTCGTGCGGTCGAGCCGCTGGACGGTGTGCCGCTGATGCAACAGCGGCGGGGACCAGCCAAGCCAGCCGACCTGACTCGCGGACCGGCGCGGCTGTGCGAAGCCTTCGATATCGATCGCCGACTGGACGGCTGGCAGTTAGGGGCTGGCCGCCGACTGTGGATCGCGGAAGGGCATCCGACCTGGCTCTCGCCAAACCACATCGGCTGTTCGCCCAGGATCGGGGTCACGTCGGCCGCGGAACGGCACCTGCGATTCTACGTCCGGGGCAACCCGCATGTGAGCGGTCCCAAACGCTGGCGGTTGTAGTGTCCCCTTCGCCCTGCCTTACACCATCTTGGATGCGGACACGTCATTGCAGACGGTCCGCGTGAATCAGCAGTTGCCGCCTGACGATTTCGAAGACCTGGAGGATCTCAGCCAAGAGCTTGCTCTCCTGCTCGACGCGTCTTGATCCTTTCCTTTCTCCCTCGCGTCCATCCCCCGGGTGATCATGTGATCGATGGCGTGATTCAAGCATGTCTGTCTTTTGCCCGGGAGGTTACGGGCTGGCAGCTTCCTGGTCCGTGTTGTTGGAATCGGGGGTGGGCTTGTCGGCCGGGCGTTGGGTGCGGTGCCAGGCGAGCAGGAACGGGGCGAGCAGTCCCAGGAGGAAGCCGCTGGCGGCGGTCAGGAACAGCAGCAGGATCGCAGGTACCGCGCCGCGCATCCAGAGGAACCGCACTTCGATCGGGGCCTGATTCTGGAATACCAGGATCATGAGCGCGAGCACCAAGAGCAGGAGCAGTACCAGTTTGATTGTCTTCATGGCTTGGCCAACCTAGACATACGTAAAGGATTGCTGCGGGTCGAACGGCAGCCGGCGGGTGGCAGGAGCGGTGTTTGGCGGCTCTCCCGTGTTGGCATATCATGGCTTTTCGGCTTGCCGTTGGGAAGTGGGTCAGACTTGACAAGTGCTTGTTTTTCGGGCGAGAATCGATGATTCGAGGGGACACGCGGGGGCGTTCCCGCGATTCCGGCCGCTTTGGACGCCTAATCTGGAGGTGTTGCCATGCCTGAGCTGACTCCCGAGTTGGCTGCGTTGTTGGAGAAACTGCCCGGGGACGATTATGATGCGACCCGGGAAGTCCTGGACGAGATCCTGGCGGGCGGGGCGGACGCGATCCGCCGGTTGGTGGCTGCGGTGGTGGACGAGTTTGGTCATCCGCCGGGCACGCCCGCCCAATACGCGTTGCACGGTCTGGCTCATTATGCTGCCCGGCCGGGCGCGGCGGAACCGCGAGCCCTGGTGGCGGAAACGCTGGCCGCGGAGTTGGCAGCCGACCAGGCCAGCGGGCTGAAAGCCTTTCTGTGCCGCCAACTCCAGCTGTGCGGCCGTTCGCAGGAAGTCCCCGCTTTGGCTGCGATGCTGGATGACGAAGCCGTGCGTGACGCAGCAACGCAAGCCTTGCAGGCGATCGGTGGCCCGGCGGCGGAAGGTGCGTTGCAGGACAAATTGGCCGCCGCTGGACTTGCCGACATCGCGTGACCAGCGGGCGGCAAACCGCGATTCCTCTTCCTCTCTTGTGTACAAGGAGCCATCCGATGGCAGCTTCCCGTATCACGCGCCGCCGTTTTTTGGGTACCTCGACCGCCGTCGCCGGAGCGACCCTCGTCCCTCGACACGTGCTGGGCGGTGCGGGCCAGCCCGCCCCCAGCGAGACCGTCGCCGGTGCTCTGATCGGCTGCGGACCTCGAGGCTTGGGAGCCTGGCGGGCAATGGGCTTGGACTCCCCACGCCTGCTGGCCGTATGCGATGTCGATCTGCGCCACATTGAACGGCATTTGAAGAGCGAACAGGCCGATCCCCAGGCCGAGGGCTATACCGACTTTCGCCGCGTGCTGGACCGCAAGGATATCGACGTCGTCTGCATCGCCACCCCGCCGCATTGGCACGCCCTGATGTGCATTGCCGCAGCGGAGG
>SLMF01000231.1 GCA_007133715.1 Planctomycetaceae bacterium | reverse complement strand
CGGGCATTTGGACGCCGAGTTGATCGATTTCAACCGCGAGACGTTGGATTTCGCTCGCAATCAGTTATTGCCTCGTATACGCCCGGAAGTGGGGAAAGCCCGGCTCGTTTTTACTCATCAGTCGGTGAACGATCTGATCCGCGAGGCAACCGGCCAATCAGAGGGAACGCGTCACGACTTGGATTTAGTTTATTGTGCGGGCCTGTTCGACTATTTGGGGCGGCCGACTTGCGAAGCCCTTCTGGAGCTTTACCTTTCCTGGGTGCGCCCGGGCGGGTTGGTGGTGGCCACCAATGTGACGCCGAATCACTCATCTACCGGATTCATGACCCTGCTGCTAGAATGGAACTTGCGATTGCGTAATGCGGAGGAGATGTTGCAACTGGCACCGCATGGGGGCCAGAGCGAAGTATTTTCGGACGACACGGGGGTGAATGTCTTCCTGACCATCCGGAAGGACGGCTAGACCACTCCGGTGGATCAAAGCAGAGCGGCCGATGTGGGGTGGCGGCTCCGAGAACCGACACGGTTTTGTTAGGTCTCTAAGGAGACCGCCCGAGTGCGCTGTGGTGCCGCTGCGGTTTTTGCCAGCCTTTTGGACAATCTCAGGAGGACGGGGTGTAGCCCCAATTGGTCCGCTTAGGAACTGCTCACATGGCCACCGTCGAAGTGGATAAGGCGTCACTGCAAGCCAATTTTGAGCGTAACGAACGTGGTTTGCGGCTCCGCTTCGCCCGGATCGGTGCCATTTTGGCGATCGCACTCGTTCCTGCAGGGGGACTCTTAGACTACTTGATTTACCCACAGGACTGGGGTCTGTTCCTGCAGATTCGCTTGGTTTGCGTCCTGGTTATAGTTCTGATCGCGAGCCTACTATATTCCTCAGTGGCCGAGCGTTTCGGCGCGATGCTTGCGGCGTTGCTGGGTATCACCCCTTCCCTCGCCATTTGTGGGATCATCTATTTGGCTGATGGGGTGGCTTCGTCTTATTATGCGGGCCTCATGCTGATCATGATCGCCGTCACCCAATTGCTGCAGTCGTTATGGGAAGCGTTATTCGTATCCCTGCTTATCGTTGGCAGTTACGTAGTGGCGTGTCTTATGCACCCTGTGGACGATGCGGTCGGCATGTTTCTGGTCAACCTGGTGATTTTGGGGATGACGGGCCTGGTGTGTGTGGTCCTGTGCGATCTCAATTGGCGGCAGCGTTATCGGCAGTGCGAACTGACCTACGATTTGGAAAGGAAGCAGCGTGAGTTAGAGGAGTTGGACCGCCTGAAGTCGCTGTTCTTTGCGAATATCAGCCACGAGTTACGGACTCCCTTGACGCTGATCCTGGCACCGGTGGAAACGCTGCTGCATCGCCAACCCCCGCTGGACGAAGCGATGGGCCAGCAGATTCATTTTCTTCGGCGGAACGGGTTGCGTTTGCTGGACTTGGTCAACGATTTGCTGGACGTCATCCGGTTGGAGCAGCGGGTCATCGAATTGGATTTACGACCACTCGATCTCGGGTCTTTGCTGGAACAACAGGTTCTTTCGCTCCAAGAGAAAACACGCCGAAAGGGTGTATTTCTTGATTTGGAGAAACCGGCGACCAAGGTCTGGATACGGGGCGACGAGAGGCGGTTGGACCGCGTATTTTTGAACCTGCTGTCCAATGCGCTGAGATTCACTCCCGCAGGGGGTACCATCGAAATCAAGTTGCAGCAGGGGGAGGGAGGGATCGAAGTGTTCGTGCAGGATACGGGGATTGGGATTCCTGCCAGCGAACTTCCGCGGATTTTCGAGCGGTTCTATCAAGTGGGTCAAACGACGGCCATCTCATCCCAAGGTTTGGGGATCGGTTTGCATTTGGTGCGCGAGCTGGTGCGTGGTCACGGGGGAACGATAACCGCCAGCAGTCGTCTCGGAGCGGGTACGACGTTTCGTGTGCAGTTGCCGATGTGCCCTCCCCCGCAATTCGATTCTGGGGTGTCCGAGCCGAGCGAGGATTCGGTGGAAGAGGCATCCGACCGCCAGTTCAGCTCGAGCGATGGTCCCGCAGTGGAGGCGAGTACGGGTTGGGAGCGTTTCGATCACGAGGATTCGCGGACCGTGGTTCTGGTTGTCGATGACGAACCGGACATGCGCGCGTACTTGGTATCCCTTCTTCGGGAGAAGCATCAGGTATTGGAAGCCAGCAGCGCCGAGCGGGCTTTGGAGTTATCACGTCGCTACCCCGTGGACGTGGTTGTACTGGACTTGATGCTCCCTGGCATGGATGGCCTGGAAGCTTGCCGGCATTTCCGCACCGCGGAAACGTCCCGAGATTTGAAGATCCTCATGCTGACCGCCAAGATGGACGAGGGCACGAAGATTTCAGCGTTACGGCAGGGCGCGGACGATTTTCTGACCAAACCGTTCAACAGCGTCGAAGTCAGTACGCGGGTGGATAATCTGCTGGAGGCGTCTCGACTGCAAGCCAGTTTGCGGAGAAAGAACGTGGAATTGCAGGGGGCCCTGAACCAACTGCGGCAGACGGAGAGTCAATTGATTCAGAGCGAAAAGATGAATGCGTTGGGGCGACTCGCTGCCGG
>SLMF01000244.1 GCA_007133715.1 Planctomycetaceae bacterium | reverse complement strand
TCGGTTTGCACGATCAGCCGGAGCCGATCGACGATCGCGTCGGTGGCGACGGGCGCGAAATCGAAACGCTGGCAGCGGGACAGCACGGTGATGGGGATTTTTTCCGGATCGGTCGTGCAGAACACGAATTTTACGTGTTCGGGGGGTTCTTCCAGCGTCTTCAGGAGTGCGTTGAATGCGGCCAGCGTCAGCATATGCACTTCGTCAATAATGTAGATCTTGAAGTGCGATCGGCTGGGTCGCACGTTCAGATTCGATCGCAACTGGCGGATTTCCTCGATCCCCCGGTTGCTGGCGCCATCGATTTCCAAAACATCCACATCTTCGCCGGCGGCGATACTCAAACAAGGATCACATTGGCCGCAGGGCTCGCTGGTCGGCCCTTCGACACAATTCAGGCACTTGGCAAAGATACGGGCGCTGGAGGTTTTTCCGACGCCGCGAGCGCCGGTAAACAGATAAGCGTGCCCGACCCGGTTGGTTTTGATGGCGTTGCGAATCGCCTGGGCGACCTGATTTTGGCCGACCAATTCCGCGAAGTTTTTGGGGCGATAACGGCGTGCAACAACGACGTACTCGCTGGACATGGGCGACTCCATCGACCGCAGCGGCAGCCGGGCAAACAAAGTCCCCGAACAGCGATCCACCGAAGCGCGCCCCCCGCACAAGAGTACCCCGCTTATGGCTGCTCCTGTTACGGCCTGACCAGGTTCACGGCTCCCCCTCGCGAGGAGCGCGCTTCGATAGATGGCTGCCCGAGGTGGATCGGATCGGGCCAAAGTCTTTCGAACGGGGCGGAGTCGGTTCCTCCCCGTTCGCCTATGTTGTACGCGTTTCCCGGCGCCTCGTCAAAGGGGCCAACTACCGCAATTCATCCAATGAGCTGCCATCGCACGCCCCTCATCTGGGTGCAATCGTGCAGATCATCCGACGCGCATGCTGCGATGGGGGCGATTCGACCTTGCCTACGTCCGATAACTCGTTGATCACGTCGTCCATCACGCGGCGACCTTCCTCGATGTGCGCCATCTCCCGGCCACGAAAAATCACCGTCACCTGGACCTTGTCCTTGTGCTGCAGGAACTTCTTGCCCCGCTTCACCTTGAAATCAATGTCGTGCTCGCCGGTCTTCGGTCGCAATCGAATCTCCTTGGTCCTGACTTGATGTGCGCCGTGGCCGGTCCGCTTCTTCTTCTCGTATTTGTACTTGCCGAAATCCATAATTCGGCAGACGGGCGGTTTTTCATTGGGCGCGACTTCGACTAAGTCCAAATTGGCCTCGCGGGAACGCTCCAATGCTTTGTCGGTGGGCATGATCCCCAGTTGCTCGCCGCTTTCCGATATGACGCGCACGGGCGACACGCGAATCTGCTCGTTGACCCTATTCTGGATACGGTCGATGGTAGTTACCCTTTCCTGCAGGAGTCTCAAAATGCTCCGGGCGAACCGCACGCCCGAAACGCCAGCTCATACCACGGACCAACGCGGACCTGCTGGCCCATGGTGACTTTAAAGTATCGGCAAAAAAACCGTAGCGCGTCAACTAGCGGTCCCCGGTTTTTCCGGTAATATGAAAGATGCCATGTCTTTTGCTAACCTCCGCCCCCCGGTACTCAAGGCTCGCGACCTGCTGAAGCGGGGGCGCTGCCAAGTGGAACAGCAACACCGCGCCGGGGTTCCCAGCATCGCGGTCAGCCAGGCACTGGCCGACGTGTTCGATCAAATCGTCCTGCATTTGTTCCAGGAAAATCGGGATGCCGAGCAGGACATGCCCCGCTTGGCACTGGTGGCCCACGGAGGCTACGGCCGCCGTGATGTGGCTCCCTTCTCCGATGCCGACCTGATGCTGCTGTGCCACAATCCGGCCGATCCGCAAGTAAAATACCTCGCCCAACGACTGACGCAAGACCTCTGCGACTCGGGGTTGGTGCTGGGACATAGCCTGCGAACCCCCACCGATGCCTGCCGACTGGCCCAGCAGGACGTAACCATCTTTACCTCGCTGACCGAGTCCCGCTGGCTGGCCGGCGATCAGGAGCTGTTCCGCCGCTTCCAACAGCAGTTTCGCCGAACCACCCGACGCAACGCGCGAAAACTGGTCACGGCGATCGAAGCCGCTCGTTTAGAGGAACGCTACCGCTACGGGCGGACCGTGCTGCTCCTCAATCCTCACATAAAACGCTCGTATGGAGGGTTACGCGACCTGCATCTGGTGCGGTGGATCGGTTATACGCTGTTCGGAAGACAGGAAGGGACCGACCTGGAGAAACTCGCTGCCCTGGAACGCGAAGACCGCCAGAATCTGCAAGATGCCTACCAGTTTCTTCTGGGGGTTCGAAATGAATTGCACTTCGCAACCGGACAGGCTCGCGATGTGCTCGAACGCGCTCACCAGCTGCGGTTGGCGGAGTGGTACGGTTGCCCTGGGGATCAGGTGCTGTTGCCGGTCGAACAGTTTATGCGGGAGTATTTTCGCCATACGGGGAATGTGCGTGACGCCGTTTCGCACTTGATGGAAAGATGCCGCCCTCAGGCGTGGTGGTCTCGGCTGTGGGAAGGGATCGGCAGCCGGCAAGTGGCCGCGGGCATCCGGATGGGACCCCAAACGTTGGAGGTTACCCGCGACCAACGGGCCGCCGTGGGCAGCGACCTGGGTCGCGTTCTGCAGTTGATGGAGTTGTCCAGCCAATTTGATCGCCGGATTGATCACATGACGTGGCAAACCATCCGCCAGTCGATGCTGCGTGAACGAGAGTTGGCCTTGACCGTCGAGGTGCAACGACGTTTTCTGGCCTTGCTGGCTCAATCCCACCGTTTGGCGGGTTCCCTGCGCCGACTTCATGAACTGGCCGTTTTGGAGAAGATCGTCCCGGGAATGGGGCATGCCCGCTGTCTGGTGCAGTTCAATGAATATCACAAGTACACGGTGGATGAGCACTGTTTGCGCGCGGTCGAGGCAGCGACCGAATTCCGGCATCAATCGAGCCCGCTGGGAGAAGCCTATCGCAACCTGGCGAACCGCCGAACCTTGCACCTGGCGCTCTTGCTGCATGATCTGGGCAAAGGTTTTGTGGAAGATCACAGCGTGGTCGGGGCCCGCCTGGCCATCGCAGCGGGCGAGCGTCTGAATCTGCCCCCGGACGAAACCGAAACCCTGCGATTGCTTGTCCAGCAACACCTGCTCATGTCCCACGTGGCCCAGAGGCGGGATATCCACGACCCGGCGGTGATCCTGGAATTGGCCAGACAAGTCGGGTCGCCCGAAGTGCTGCAGATGCTGTTCGTGCTCAGCTGTGCCGATCTGGCCGCCGTGGGACCGGATACACTCACGCCGTGGAAACAAGAGCTGCTCACCCAACTGTACTACAACACATTGGGTGCCCTGACCGGCGATGTGTTGGTCGGTCCGGGCGAGCACGAGGCGGCTCGACGCCAATCGCTGTGCCGGCAACCCCCGGCCGACCCGAGCAACCCCTGGTGGCACCGCCAAATCGCCGCGCTGCCTCGATCACTGCTCGGTGAATCCAGGGCTCAACGGGTGCTGGAGGAACTGGCAGACCTACGCTCCTTGGAACGCCACGACGCGCTGGCCTCCGCTCGCTACCATCCGCAAACCCGAACGGTCCAGTATACGGTCGGGGCTTACGAGCAACTGGTCCCCGGGATCTTTCACCGCTTGACCGGCGTGCTGACCAGTCAGCGTCTGGAGATTCTCTCCGCCGAGATCCACACCTTGGCCGACGGCCTGGTGCTGGACCATTTCTTTGTTCACGATCCGGATTATCCAGATTCGCCCCCCGTCTCGCGGTTGCAAGACGTCAGTCAACGCTTGGTGGACTCGCTCAAGAATCCCTCGGAACGACCTCAGGAGTTTCCTCAAATGTGGGGCATGTCAAGAGGGATTGAAGGGACGCAGCCGCCAGCAAAGGTTCGCTTTGACAATAATACTTCGGAGCATTTCACGATCTTGGACGTTTTCGCCATCGATCGCTTGGGACTGCTGTACGCGATCACGCGGCTGTTGTACCAATCCGGTTTGTCCGTGCATCGCGCCAAGATTGGCACGCATTTGGATCAGGTGGTCGACGTGTTTTATGTAACGGATGCGGCTGGCCAGAAAGTCCGCGACCCGCAGCGTGTGAACCGCTTGCGGGAACAACTGCTGGCCTGCCTGGTGCCGTCGGAAGAACGGCAAGATTGAAGTTTTCCAGCCAAAGCCAGGTGAGGAGGAGTCACCGTGACCTCGATTGTCCCAATCCGTCTGTCGCTGTCGAACGCTTATTTGGTTCGTGGAGAACGCGCGATTCTGGTCGACACGGGCAGTGCAAAAGACGGGGAACGCATTTTGGCGACGCTTCGCCAGCAGGGTGTGCCGGATCGAAAACTGGCTTTGATTGTGCACACCCACGGACACGGCGATCACTGCGGCAGCACGCGTCAGTTGAAAGAAGTCACGTCGGCTCCGACCGCGGTGCACCACGGCGATGCGGAGATGTTGACCAGCGGTCAGAACCGGGCGACGATCGCTCGCAACCTCACAGCCCGCTTGCTGCCGTGGTTCGTCGAGGCCAGTTTTCCCCCCGTTCGGCCCGATATCGTATTCCAGGACGAGCTCAATTTGCAGCCGTTTGGAATTGCGGGCCGGATCGTGCCCACGCCGGGCCACACGGCAGGTTCGATTTCCGTGGTTTTGGACAGCGGCGAGGCGATTGTCGGGGATCTGCTGATGGGCGGCTATCTGGGAGGAATTCTTGGTGCGGGCCGCCCCAACTATCCCTACTTTGCAGATGACCTGGGGCAGCTGCTGACCAGTGTGAGGGAGCTTCTGGCGCTGGGGGTCCGCCGGTTGTACGTGGGTCATGGCGGCCCGCTTTCCGCCGAGCGGGTACGTTGCTGGCTGGCCCGGCAAGCCAGCCCGTCATCGACCTTCTAAGCGGGTACCGCCGCACCGCCCGTTTGGCGCGGGGACGCCGCGACCGACACGGTTTAAGTGCGGTCGCACGGGTTGTCAGGCCGGTTGTCCCGCGTTACGCTCGAACGCAACTCTCTCTTTTTTTGAGCCGTTCAATTTGCGGAGTCTTGGCAATGGATCGTCTGAAACGCTGTTTTCTCGGGTTCCTCTTCGGTTGTCTGGCCATCCTGTTTTCGGCAACCCCGGTTACTGCGGAGTCGGGGAACGAGGCGGTGCTGGAGGCCAGTCGTCCCCATGTGATTTTGATCCTGACCGACGATCAGGGTTGGGGCGACGTCAGTTGCTACAGCGGGACCGATCTGCACACGCCGCACATCGATCGCTTGGCGGCCGAGGGGATCCGGTTCACGCGGATGCGAGCGAATTGCACCGTCTGTTCGCCGACTCGGGCCGCGATGATGACCGGTCGTTACGCCGATCGCGTCGGCGTGCCCGGGGTGATTCGCACCCATCCGCAGAACTCGTGGGGATTTCTCGATCCTGCCACTCCGACCTTGGCGGATTCGTTGAACGAGGTCGGTTATCACACCGCGTTGGTGGGCAAGTGGCATCTGGGGCTGGAGTCGCCGAATACTCCGAACGAACGAGGGTTTGATTTCTTCCACGGATTCCTCGGCGACATGATGGACGACTATTGGGAGCATTCGCGGCATGGAAACAACTACCTGCGGCGAAATCAGGAAGTGATTCGGGCCGAGGGTCATGCCACGGATGTGTTTACGGAGTGGGCCAACGCCTATTTGCGAGAGCGGGCGGAGCAACCGGACCAGCCGTTCTTTTTGTTCCTGTCTTACAACGCGCCGCATTTTCCCATCCAGCCACCGGAGGATTGGCTGCGACGCGTCCAGGAGCGGAGTCCCGGCATGGAAAAGCGGCGGGCCCTCAACGTGGCTTTTGTCGAACATCTGGACGATGCGATCGGAAAGGTGCTGGCCGTGCTGGAAGAAACCGGTTTGGCGGAGAACACTTTGGTGGTTTTCACGGCGGACAATGGGGGTTCGATCCCCCACGCCCAGTGCAATCTGCCCTGGCGGGATGGCAAGCAGAGTCATTACGACGGGGGGCTACGAGTGCCGTTCCTTATCCATTGGCCGACGAAGGTTGCCGGTTCCGCGGAGAACAACTATGCGGGTCTGACCTTCGATATATTTCCCACTTTTTTAGAGTTAGCCGGTGCGGAGATTCCGGAAGATCTGGACGCGGTCAGTCTGGTGCCGCTAATGCGGGGCGAGGCGTTGCCGGAAGGTCGCGAGTTGTACTTTGTGCGCCGCGAGGGCGGGGATCGCTACGGGGGCAAAGCCTACGAGGCCGTCATCCGGGACGGCTGGAAACTGCTGCAGAATGATCCCTGGTCGCCGCTGGAGTTGTACCATCTCCGGGAGGATCCTCAGGAAACGACGAACCGGATTGAGCAAGCTCCGCGGATCGCCCGCGAATTGCGAGCCGCGTTGCGAGCGCATATCCAGCGAGGCGGTCAGGTGCCTTGGCAACGGTCCGAGGCGGATTGAGGACGAGGCCAGCGGCCCGCTCGACGCTTTCCGCGCGCGGAGGTTCCGGCGTCTTTTCGCGACGGGCGGGTACACCGGCTATGCCGGTATTCAACGCCGGCGGGGCGGGGGTAAGTGAAAGGGTGTTGCGGTGCTGGGGATGGTGGAGCGGTGAAGAGGCTGTGCCACCTCAAGAGGAGCGTGATTGCTGATGATGACCAGACGAACATTCCTGGACATGACGGCAACGGGACTGGGGGCCAGCCTGTGCCTGCCTGCGGCGGTTCGGGCGTCGCTCCCCTCCCAACGGGCAGAGGCGAAGGCGTGGTTCCGGCAAGCGAAATACGGTCTGTTCGTGCATTACGGGCTGGTCAGTCTCTTCCCGTACGGGAAGACCCGTCCGTTCCCTCCCGCGGATACGACGTACGGGTTGTGGCAGCGGCGTTTCACGGCAGAGCGATTCGACGCGAACGCCATCGCTTCGCTGGCGCGGGAAGCTGGCATGAAGTATGTCAATTTCACGCCCTATCACGGCGGCGGGCCCTATCTGTTCCAGTCCACCGCGGGCCGGCCCAACACAGCGGACGATCTGCCGCCCCGCCGCGATCTGGTCGCTGAAATGGCCGAGGCCTGCCGCCGCTACGACTTGAAACTCATGTTGTATGTGCATCATACCCTGTCGCGTTCGGACGCGGCCAACTACGACCGGAACATGAGCCTGTTCGAGGAATTGCTGACCCAGTACGGCCCGATCGCCGGATTGTGGTTCGATTCGGACCGGCTCGTGCATCGCCATCCCGAGCGTTACCCGCGTTTGGTGGAACTCTACACCCATGTCCGCCGCTTGCAGCCCGCTTGCCTGATTTCTTTTTGCTACGGGATTACGGGCGAGGAGGATTTCATCACCTTCGAGCACCGTCTGCGAGACCACGCCGCCTCTCCTTTCCTCTCGGACGAGGTCAAGCGGAAACTGGCGGGCAAGCCGATCGAAATCTGCTCCACCTTGCAACTGAATGAGCAGGGCGGCAGCGGCATCCGCATGTGGTTCCATGTCGAAGGAGCCTATCACCGCACCGCGGACGAGGTTTGGCATTTGCTGGGCGAAACCCGGCGCGGCCAGAGCAACCTGCTGCTGAACACCGGCCCGCGAGGCGACGGTTCGCTCCACCCCGCAGATGTGCTGACCCTGCGTGAGGTCGGGCGGCGCCTCCACGAACACGGCTTCCCAGTCGCCCGCCACGACGGCCCAATGCAAGACGACCAGCCGGAGCGTGTCGGTTGGGGAGATCGGGACCTCTGTGCAAGGGCTCGTCGGTTTGCTGGGGGTTCCCCCGGCGATTTGCGGCATTAAAATGATGGCGAGCCGCGTTGTGGAAAGACACGTGAGGATGTGGATGTTGCCTGTGGGAGGCTGTTGGTGAGTTCTCCGCCCTCTGATGACGAAACGGTGGACCGGGATGGCTTCTTGGCCCCGCCGGCGGAGCAGGGTCTGTCGTTGGATGAACTGACGCGAGCCTACGCCGATTTGCTGGGACGGGGCGAGGATCCGTATCAGCCGGCGCCGACGGAGGACGTGCCGAACGGGCTGGACCTCGGTTTGGAGGAGGGGTGGAGCGAGGACGAGGACGAGGCGGCCGCTCGGGAGGAAGCCGAGACGTGGGACGTGACGCCGCGCAGCATTCTCGAGGCGATCTTGTTTGTGGGCCATCCGGAGAACGAGCCGCTGACCAGTGAGGGCATTGCCGGTTTGATGCGGGGGGTTCGCCCACGGGAGATCGACGATCTGGTGATCGAGTTGAACGAGGGTTATGCTCGGGAAGGGTGCCCCTACCACATCGCATCGGTCGGGGCGGGCTACCGGCTCGCGTTACGGGAAGAATTCGGCTCGTTGCGGGCCAAGTTTTACGGTCGGGTCAAGGCGGCCAAGCTGTCGCAGGCGGCGATTGACGTGCTGGCGATCGTCGCCTACAAGCAACCCATCTCGCGTGAAGAAGTCGACGAATTGCGGGGCCGACCCAGCGCGGGGTTGCTGAGCCAGTTGGTACGGCGCGGGCTGTTGCAGGTGGAACGGAGCGGGGGTAAGCCGGCCATCTCGAGTTTTTCGACCACCGACCGTTTTCTGCAGTTGTTCGGTTTGGAGAGTCTGCAAGATCTGCCGAACAGTCTCGATTGATCTTGCCTTGGCAGGGTTCCAGGAGAAACGCATGTCCGAGTTCGTTGACCGTATTGCCCAGAATCTCGCCCGGGTTCGCGAGGCCATGGCTCGTGCAGCCGAGCGAAGTGGGCGGACGGCCGATCAGGTGCGGCTGGTGGCGGTGACCAAGTACGTGGGTGTGGCGGAAGCCGAAGCGTTGTTAGCTGCCGGGTGTTGCGATCTGGGCGAGAGCCGTCCGCAGGAGTTATGGCGGAAGGCCGAGCAGTTGGCTGGCCGACCGGTGCGCTGGCATCTGATCGGGCATCTCCAGCGGAACAAGGCGGCCCGCTCGATTCCCTGGGTGAATCTGTTGCATTCCGGGGACAGCTTGCGGCTGCTGGAGGCGGCGAATCAGGCTGCGGCACGTGGCCAGCGGGTGGTCGAGGTGCTGTTGGAGGTCAATGTTTCGGGGGATGCCAGCAAACACGGCTTCGCCGCGGATCAGTTGAGCGAGGCACTGTCGGCGGCTCCGAACTGGTCGCATCTGCGGGTTTGCGGGTTGATGGCCATGGCCGGTTGGGGTACGACGCCGGCAGAAGCTCGACGCGACTTCGTCCGCCTCCGCGAGTTGCGTGACCGGTTGCAACCCGATCTTCCCCCGGGCGTGTCGCTCGAACACCTGTCGATGGGGATGAGCGGCGATTTTGTGGAAGCGATCGAAGAGGGCGCCACGCTGGTTCGGGTCGGCTCGGCGCTGTTCGAGGGGATCGACGCGTGATCGAGACGCACCCGGCGGGTGCCGTGCTCACGGTCCGCGTTCAGGCCGGGGCGCGCCAGAACGCGATCCGCGGCCTGCAAAACGGCGCCTTGAAGGTGGCAGTCATCCCGGTTGCCGAACGGGGACGGGCCAACCAAGCGGTGATCCGCTTGTTGAGTCGCAAACTGGGGTTGCCCAAATCGCGGATCGAATGCCTGAGCGGAGCGACCTCGGCCCAGAAACGGCTGCTGATCCGCACCGTCACGCCAGACCAATTGCAGCTCCGGCTTCGCGACCTGCTGGGCGAATCACCGGCGAAGTCTTAGGCTCGGTCAGAACATGGGTCTGACCCTCTCCGGACAGATTACCACCGAACACGGAAAACAGATCTCTTTGCTCGCCGGAACCGCCGCGTGGTGACGAGGGCAGCGGCGTGGGGGTTGGGCATGTCACGGTAGCTCCTGGCGGGTCAGTACGAGCACCCAGTCGTCCTGGGAGGGCGGTCGAAAATAACCCTGCTGGCAAAGCGCCGCTTGCCGTCGCTCCGCGGTCAGCGGGTTGAACCAGACGGCCTGCAATCCTTCCTGCAGTTGCTGCCGGTCCAGGTCGAGCAACCCGCCCCGGGTCACGAAGACCACTGCGGTGTGACCGTCCACTCCCCTGGCCGCGGCGACACAGGCCTGGACATCGGCGGAGGTCTGCACGGACGGCAGACCGTTGGCCGAAGTTGCCGAGGTGCGCAGCCGCATTTCAAAGGTGCGGTTCTCCTGGCCCAGCGTGAAATTTCGGGTGGTGTGGTCCTGCGACAACGTGACGATTCGAGCGGGACCGGTCTGTACTTCCCGAGCGGGAGTGATCCAAGCTTCCAGGGTCAAGGCATTGGTTTCCCGAACCGCGGCGGTGAGTCGTTCTGCCGGGCCGGGCGTGGCGATCAGTACGGGACGGTTGGTTCGGAGTCCCTCGGCCCGC
>SLMF01000211.1 GCA_007133715.1 Planctomycetaceae bacterium | reverse complement strand
GTCGAGGGATTTCGCCGCGGCTTGGACATCCCGGGTCACGTTTCGTGGGTACCTGGTGGCACGGAGTTAAATGGGGGCCGTCTGGGAGTGATGGTCCCGGTGGCTGTCGGTCAAGCGTTGGGGCTGAAGGCGCACGGGGTGGCCGATCCTTTGGTGATTTGCCACTGCGGGGATGCGGGCTGGCTGTCCGGCCAGGCGTTGGACGGTTTTCTCGGTGCCGCGGCCCATGCGGCGCCGGTGGTCTTTGTGATGAACCGCAACGGGATCCAGTTGTCGAACACGTGTGCCAACATTTTGGACAAGGATCCGCGGCGATTGATCGGCGCCTGTGGCGTGGAGATCCTGGAGATTCCCTGCCTGCACGACACCCCCCGCTTGTATGCGGCGTATCGGGAGGCACGCGGGTTGGCCCAGTCCGGCAAACCGACATTGATCTACCCGACGGGTGAAGAAGATCGCACGCTGGCCGACTTGGGCGATCAGTTCGGTGTGCGGGCCGAATTGGAGCAGTTCGCCCAGCGGCATGGCGTGGCGATGGACCAGCGGGTTTGGATCCCCGGATCGTTGATGAGCTGGCGGGACGTCGAGGCGATGTTCGAATGCGTGTTCTTTGTCAACGGCCTGCCCGGCGGCAAGGGGCATCATGACGGTCACATGAAGGGTCGCGATCTGGCGACGGTTCTGGCCAATCCGCTGCTGCAGTGCACCGAGGAGGAGCAGTCGGCGATCGACGCTTTGCGGCAGCAGGCGCCGGCGATCCGCGTGACCGAAGCCCGGCCCGCACCCGGTTCGCCCAATCTGCTGCTGACCCGCGCGCAGTTGGATGAAGTGGAACTGCCGCCGGCGGGCAAAGCGGTCAGTCCGCGTTCGGGCAGCCAGATCGGATATGCGACGGTTGCCAAAGCGCATCCCGACCGATTCTTTACGGTCTCCTGCGACTTGGATCCGTCGACGAAGATGGACAAGTCGAAGACGTTTTTGGCGGCGGATCACCAGTTCGAAATGGGCATCACCGAGCAAGCTTCGGCGTTGCTGGCCGACGGTTTGGCGTTGAGTTCGCGGGAGCCGCAGTTAGTGGTCTTTGCGACGTTTGCGGCGTTTGTCGAGGGCATTGCCCGCGAAGGCCTGGACATGTGGCGGTATCAGCGGAACCTGAACGGCGTGAACGAAGGTCTGAACGTGACCATGCACCTGTCGCATGTAGGCGCCTGCACGGGTCGCGACCATTTCTCCGGTTGGTCGTTGGACTGGATCAACATGGCCTTGACCTATTTGCCGTACCTGCACCGGTTTTACGCACCGGCGGATGCCCGGGCGGCTTTTGTCGCGGTCCGGGACTTGGCGGCCCATTATGGCGCCCATCTGATCGGCATCCCGCGGGACAACGTGCCGATTTTGGAAAAGCAGGACGGCTCGGGACCGCTATGGGATCAGTATTCGGACTGGGAGCCGGTGACCGTGTATCGTCAAGCGGCGGGGGCTCGGCAGGCGATCCTTGCCCTGGGATGCACCGCATCGCTGGGCGGCGAGGCGTTCGACGTCTTGGCGGGTGAAGGCCGACCGGTGGACGTGCTGATTGTAAATGGCCTGCCGCTGCCGGATCAGGTTCTGGAGAACCTCCTGGAAAAGTATCCGGCGGGTTTGGTGACCATCGAGGATGGCTTGATCGGCTGTGCCCGCTCCGGCTTACGCGGTTTGGCGGGGCTGGTATCCAGCGCGGCCGCGGGGACCGGTGTCCCGCTCAGTCACATCGGGATCAGCGATCCACGGATCGCTCCCAGCGACGGTTTCCAGGAGACATGGGAGCACTTCGGCATCACGACCGAAAGTTTGCTCGAAGCCATGCGATGCCTGTAACGCGTTGGCGGGCTACCAGGAAGCCGGGGTGCTTGACCCCCCGGCTCGCCGCCAGAACTCGGCATGCGCGTTCATCCCGAGTAGTTCATACAAGTGAATCAGCTCGGCACGGGTGTCGCTGTCGTGCGGATTGCGACCGGCGCGACGCTCCAGCGTGTGGATCCGGACTCGTGTATCCAGGATCGTCTGGTGCAGGGCCAGATGGTGTTCCGCCTGATCTCGTTCCCCCTGCCGTGCGCAGACGCTTCTTCCGTCACATCACGGAACCGCCCCTCGCCGTCGTTACGGTACAGAACGGACGGTCGGCCATGGACCTGGATCGGCGGTCCGGTCAATCGCCCGCCGCCGGTGAAGTCGTTCCGGCACAGGCCGCTTCGCGGCTGCGGGCTGTGGGGTTCGTGCCAAACTCGGGTTGACGGTAGGGCGTGTCGTGTGGATTGACAAACGGTGGCGGTTGGCAACAATGGGGGCTGAATTCTGGCTGATAATTCGCGGGCACGGCTTGCGTTTTCGCCTCTAATTTCTTGCTCGTGGAAACACGCTCTTTCGTTATGTTCTGTCTTGTTGTTTGCAGACGGCGGGTCCCGCCGGTTTGGGCCTCGGTTTTCTCGCTTGTTTGCGCCCTGATTCCTGTTGGTATGGGGGGGCGTGCTGCTCGTGGGGAGCGGCTTGGCGGCGGTCGAAGTTTCTTTGCTGGTCACGCAGTTGCCTGCCTCGGCATCGGCGG
>SLMF01000119.1 GCA_007133715.1 Planctomycetaceae bacterium | reverse complement strand
GCGGCGGCAATTGCGTCGACGAGTCACTGTATGGCTCGGGAGACACATCGACTCGCCCCCGACCTGGAGTTTCCCACCGTGACGCCCTGGGGTGTCGATCTGGAGAAGTTCCGGGCCCTGGACGGCGGGAGAGAAGACGGCGTATTGACCCTGGGTACGGTAAAGAAACTGGCCCCTAAGTATGGAATTGATCTGCTGATTCGGGCTTTTGCACGCTGTCAGTCGCTGCTGCCCGCCGGGCAGCCGCAACTCCGCTTGCGGCTGGTCGGTGAGGGACCACAGCGTGCCGAATTGGAAGACTTGGCGGTGCGGTGTGGCGTCCGGGAGAAGGTCGATTTTGTGGGGGCAGTCCCGCATGATCAGGTGTGCAGAGAACTCAACCGCCTGGATGTCTACTGCGCGCTGAGCCGACTGGACAGCGAGAGTTTCGGGGTGGCCGTGATCGAGGCTTCCGCTTGCCAACGCCCGGTAGTGGTGTCTGCGGTGGGCGGGCTGCCGGAAGTCGTGCGGGACAATCACACGGGGTTTATCGTACCTCGTGAAGACCCGGACCGTGCCGCTCAGGCGCTGGTTCGCCTGGTCCGCGAGCCGCAGCGTCGCCTCCGTTTCGGTGCTGCGGGACGCGCTTTCGTTCAGCAGCACTACGATTGGCACGAGAATGTGGAGCGAATGCTGGCACTCTATCGACGTTTAGTGCCCAGGCCGCGAAGGGCCGTGGTGTGTGGCGGGGCCGCGGGGGTGCGGGCGGCCGCTTGAATGGCGGCGGCCAGCCAGCTGGTCCGGCCGGGGACGGGATACGTGCGGCACAAGAGGAGTAGACATGAGAATCGCCTATTTGCATCAATATTTCAATACACCGAAGATGGCGGGCAGTACACGCTCTTACGAGATTGCTCGACGCCTGGTGCTGCGCGGCCACGATGTTCACGTCGTCACGTCAAATTGTCTGTCAGCGGGTCCCTCGGCAACCTGGGCGGAGACCCGAGAGGAAGGGATTCACGTACATTGGGTGTCGGTGCCCTATTCCAACCACATGTCGTTTTCCCAACGATGCCGCGCGTTTGCACAATTCGCCTGGCGATCGGCCATCCGGGCAGCCAGCTTGAAGGCGGATGTGATCTTCGCCACCAGCACGCCGTTGACGATCGTTCTGCCCGGACTCTATGCCGCCAAGCGGGCTCGTATCCCGTTTGTGTTCGAAGTGCGCGATCTGTGGCCGGAAATCCCGATCGCGCTCGGCGCAATCAAAAATCCCCTGCTGATCCGAGTTGCGCGCGCTCTGGAGTCGCTGGCCTACCGGCAGGCTGAACACATTATCGCACTCTCGCCCACGATGCGTGACGGCATTGTGCAACGGGGAGTGGCGCCCGAGCGTGTGAGTGTCATCCCCAACAGCTGCGACTTCGAGTTGTTTGATGTTTCCTCTGCAGCTGGCGAGGCTTTTCGCAAGGAACAGGCGTGGCTGGGGGATCAGCCGCTGGTCTCCTACGTGGGAACCATGGGGATCGTGAATGGAGTCGAGTATTTGGCGAACCTGGCTGCCGAGGTATACAAGCTTGACCCGGCCGTGCGGTTCCTGGTTGTCGGCGGGGGCCGGTGTGCCGAGGCGGTGCGTGCGACTGCTGAGCGACGGGGCGTCTTGAAGCGGAATTTTTTCATGTGGGACCCCGTGCCAAAACAAGAGGTTCCGCGCATCGTTTCCGCGTCAACGCTGGGAACCTCCTTGTGTATCGATAATCCGGCACTGCAGGCGAATTCGGCTAACAAGGTGTTTGATACGCTGGCCGGTGGACGGCCGTTGGCGGTGAATCACGAAGGTTGGATTGCCCAGCTGATTCGCGAGCGAGGACTGGGGATCGTGTTCGATCCTCAAGAGCTTCCGGGCACGGCGCAGCGATTGGTCCGGTTCTTGCGCGACCCGGAGGCCATACGGCGCGCGGAATCTGCGGCGCGCAGGACCGGAAGAGAGCTGTTCGAACGCGGGAAGCTTGCGACAAGTATCGAGCAAATCCTTGTGGATGTCGTGCAAGGCAAACAGGTAACGGCCGTATGCCATTGCTGATCCAGAGCCCACCGGCCGCTTGCAATGTGAGAAGAAGGAAGAGCTGTAATCGATGGATGGTAAGCGATTTTTTGACGTCGTGGTCAGCACCCTCGTGTTAGGCTTTACGCTACCACTGCTGGTTGTTACAGCCGTGGTTTGTTGTGTGCATCTCGGTCGGCCCATCCTATTTCGACAACGTCGGCCGGGGCTTGGGGGCAAGCCATTTTTCTTATTGAAATTCCGCACCATGCGCCAGGCGCGGGATGCGGACGGGCGGCTGTTGCCCGACGCCGAACGTTTGACTCGCCTGGGACGCTGGTTGCGCGCTACCAGCTTGGATGAGTTGCCCACGCTCTGGAATGTGCTCCGCGGCGAGATGAGTCTGGTCGGCCCGCGGCCCCTGCTGATGGAATACCTGGATCGCTATTCGCCCACACAGGCTCGCCGGCATGAGGTCAAACCGGGGATCACGGGCTGGGCCCAGGTCAACGGGCGGAATGCGATCAGCTGGGAACGAAAACTGGAACTGGATGTGTGGTACGTGGAGCATGCCAGCT
>SLMF01000751.1 GCA_007133715.1 Planctomycetaceae bacterium | reverse complement strand
ATTGCATTGGGATGGTTGCCGAGTATCATGAGCAAGTGGTCGGTTTCATGATCTACGAACTGCACAAGAACCGCTTGCACGTGTTGAATTTTGCCGTACGTCCCGAGTTTCGTCGCCACGGAGTGGGGGGTACGATGGTCCGCAAACTGGTTGGAAAACTTACCCAGCAGCGGCGGAATCGCATTTTGCTGGAAATCCGCGAAACGAATCTCGACGCGCAGCTGTTCTTCCGTGACGCCGGTTTTCGTGCCATTTCGGTGCTGAGGAGCTTTTACGAGGACACGCCGGAAGACGCGTATTTGATGCAATACCGGTTGACCGCCGTGGATGCCGCTCGTGAAGCCAATTCGCAAATCACACGGATGGCGGGATAGTCACTAATTGTGATTGGCGGTACGCAATATCGCCTCCGCCGGCGCTGGATCGGGAATCGACCTACGACGTCCAGGGATACTGGGAGTGATCCTCAGCCGTTGGGAGGGCCCGATGATGCGTTTCGGTCGATTCGTCTGTTGTCTTTTGTTTGCCGTGTGGGGTGCCGCCACGGGATCGTTTGCCGACGTTCTGGTGATCGACACCTTTGCCTATCCGGACGATGCGGCTGCCCGGGCGTCATGGCGTCCGGGCCCGCGCACGGAGCCGGTTCAAGCGTGGTCCCAGCCGAGGGTGTCGCTGGCCGCGGCTTTGCGTTTGCCTTGTAGTTTTTCGGACGATCCGCGGCAGGAACGTGTGTATTTCGATCGCGAGGTGCGGTTGGATCTCACGCGTTACGGGACGATCGAGTTCGATTTTTATGTCGAGGATCCCACCCCGATCCGTGGTGGGAACATCTATTTCCGCGCGGGTGACGGCTGGTACGGAGCCGGTTTTCCGGCGGAACGCGGTTGGAACCGGGTCCGCTTGGGCAAAGGGGCCTTTCGTCCGGAGGGGCGGCCGGCCGGTTGGGGTGCCATCGATGCCATGCGGATCGGTCTCTGGAAATCGCGTCCGCAGGAGACTTTTGCCGCCATCGCGGGCCTGCAGGCTCGCAGCGAACGGATCGTGGTCGTCGCCGGGGGCGAGGAGCGAGCGGAAGCGCAGGCGGTGCGGGAGGTTGCGGAACGGGTTGGAAATCTGCTGATGGCGGCCGGCATCCCCCACGGGGTGCACAGCAGCCGGGACGTGGAGGCCGGTGCTCTGGAGGGCCGGAGTCTGGCCATCTTTGCTTACAGCCCGCGGATGCAGGACGCCGAGGCGCAACAGGTGCGAGCGTTCCTGGACGCGGGGGGCCGTGCCGTTTTCTTTTACACCCTCCGTAGCGAGCTGGCTGCCTCGTTGGGACTGGCCCAGCTCCGCTACCGTTCCGCCGAGACCCCGGGCGAGTTTGCTCGGGTGGTCTTCCCCGACCAGCCGCTGGTCGGACTGCCGGACGCGATGCATCAGAGTTCCTGGAACATCACCAGCGCGGTGCCGGCCAGCGACCGGACGCAAGTGATCGGCTGGTGGGAGGATGCTGCGGGCGAGCGGGGCGATCCGGCGGTTTTGGTCGGCGAGCGGGGCGCTTTTATGGGGCATATCCTGACCGGCGACGACTTGCCGTCCAAGCAGGCTTTTCTGTTGGCGTTGGTGGCCCATTTCGAGCCCGCCGTATGGCGCGAGGCGGCCCAGCATGCGGTGACGGGGGCGATGCGTATCGGGCCCTTTACCCACTGGGAAGAACTCGAAGCGTTCCTGGAAGAGCGCGGTCCCCGCAGCTCGGCGGTCCGGCAGATCGCTTCCCGGCAGCAAGAGGCCCGGGCGATTCGCGAACAAGTCCAAGCGGATCTGGCTGCGGAACGCTACCCGGCGGTGATCGCGGGTGCCGAACAGTTGCGCGAGGTGCTGGCGGACGCCTATGCGTGGGCCCAGGCATCTCGGGACGGAGAATTCCGCGCGGTTTGGAACCACTCGGGTACCGGCGATTTGGAAGACTGGGATGAAGCGATGCGGCGGTTGGCCGAGGCCAACTTCAACGCCGTCGTGCCGAACATGTGGTGGGGCGGTGTCGCCCATTACGCCAGCGACCTGCTCCCCCGCTCGCGTACCTTCCAGGAGCGGGGTGACCAGATCGCTCAGGCGGTTGAGAGCGGCAAGCGGTACGGGATCGAAGTCCATCCCTGGAAAGTCAATTACAACTTGAGCCGCGCGCCGGCAGAGTTCGTCCAGCAGATGCGGGAACAGGGGCGTCTCCAGTACACATCGTCCGGCGAAGAACTGGCTTGGCTCTGCCCTTCCCATCCCGACAACCAGCAACTGGAAATCGACACGATGGTCGAAGTCGCTCGCAATTATGACGTCGACGGGGTCCACTTCGACTACATCCGCTATCCCCACGAGGACGCCTGCTACTGTGACGGATGCCGCGAGCGATTTACCGCCGCGTTGGGACGTCCGCTCGAGAATTGGCCTCACGATTGCCGCCGGGGCTCCCTGCAGCAGGCTTACCGCGACTGGCGTTGCGAGCAGATCAATCGGGTGGTCCGCGAAACGTCCGAGCAGATACGCCAGCTCAAACCGCACGTGAAGATCTCTGCCGCCGTGTTCAATAACTATCCGAACACCAAGAACTCGATCGGCCAAGACTGGCTGCTCTGGTGCCAGGAGGGCTGGCTGGATTTTGTGTGCCCGATGAATTACACGACCAGCGACAGCGGTTTCGAGAGCATGACGGCTGCGCAGCTGGGCTACGTGCAGGGCCGGGTGCCCTTGATTCCCGGGATCGGGCATTGGCGAATCAGCGACGAACAGGCGTTGGGCCAGGTGGAGATTGCGCGGCGGCAGGGTGCCGACGGTTTCATCCTGTTCAACATGGGGGCTTCGTTGGCGGAGACGTGCTTACCCAAGTTCGCTCGAGGCCGGACGTCCGAGCCTGCCGTGCCGCCTCACCAGGCACCCCGAATCCGGTTTTCCACGCCTGCGGACAACGACCAGCCGGTGGTGTTGATCGAATCCGAAGTGTTGGAAGTGACGGTCCACGTGGTCGATTCGGGAAGTTTCCGGCAACCGGTCACCCGGATTGATGGCACGGTGCGTGTGGAAGATCTTCAAGGCGATCCGCTAGGTCCGTCGTTCGCGTTGCCGGCGGCGGGCCAGCGTGCCAGCGAGCCCCTCACGCGCCAGGCGGGCGTGTTCCGTTTGGCGGCGGTGGGCCAGCTGCAGTTCGCCGATGGCACGGAGCAGCGTTTTCTTATCCGCAGCCGGCCCTATCGTTTCGAGTAGCCCGCTGCGGATTTGCGTTACGGGTGATTCTGCTGCGGGTCAGCGGATCGCGGCCAACGCCTTTTCCGCTGCTTCACGCAGATGGGGTTCGTCGTCACGCGTCTCCCATATCTGTTGGTAGATCGTGACGGCGGCGGCGGTTTCGCCCGCGGCGACCAGGTTTTCGGCCAGCAGGAAGCAGGAATGGGAGAGCTGGATGCGTTCCCAGCCGGTCGCCTGATCTGCGGCTGCCAGCAGGTTTTGGGCGGTTGCGGGCACGGCCAATTTGGCCAATCCCAATCCGCCGCCGATGCGGACCTCGCGGTCGTCATCCTGCAGGGCGTCCTGCAGGTGGCTCACCGCCTGCGGGTCCGCCAGCACGGCCAGGGCGTAGACGGCGTGCATCCGGCACTTGCCCTGCAACTCCGGCAGCACGGCTCGCAACGTTTCCGCCGCGCCCTGCCGGATGCCCACCAGCGCCATAGCGGCGGCTTCGACCAGATCCTCGTCGTGCAGGCACCGTCCCAGGGCTGCGCAGGATTCCCGGCGCCCCACCCATTGCAAGGTCTGGCAGAGAAATTCCTTGTTATGGGGGGGTACCTCCGGGTCGGCCAGCTTTTCGCACAACACGCCCGCCAACGCCGCACGCGCCGGCTCGTCCTGCAACACCAGCGTGTGGTTGGCCAGGCAATGCAGGCCGTAATGCGGCTTCAGATTCGCGTGCGTGCCCGGTTCGTCCAGCATGTCGACCAAGCCGCGGACGAACGCGGTGCCGCCTTGAAAGAGGGAGGCAATCGTGGCTTCGATGGCCTCCTTGTCAATGTTCTCCGTATACATGCCGCGGTTGTCCGCGTCGGGCAACTGAGCCACCAATGCCTGAAGTTCCTCGGAAACTGCCATGATCGATTGTCCTTTGATCGGGGAGTGAAATGCGTTTGGGGACGGCCTGCAACTCACAGGACCCACGGGGCGCGCATCGGTTGGTTGACCAGACGATCCGCCTCGTCATCTCCCACGATCCGCTCGGTGTCCGGGTCGAATTTCAGTGGGCGGTTGCAGCGGAAGGCGACGTTGGCCAAGTGGTAGATCGTGGCCACACGCTGGGTGACATCGGCGTTGCCCCCCGCCTGCTTGCGGGTGCGGATCGCCTCGGCGAAAGTGACCAGCGGTTCGGGATCGGGCAGCTCGTCCAGCTTCTCCCGATCCTCTTCGCTGAGCATATTCAGGATATCCTGCTCGCTGGTGTTCCTCTGTTCGAGCCGATCGTAAGCCGAGCCCCATTCGCCGCTGTCCAGCACCAGCGTGAACCCGTCCGCATACTTCATTTCGCACCAGCCCCACATGCCGCAGGCTTCGGGGTGGGCGATCGGGGCGTGGGGGATGACTTCCACCGGAGCCGTCAGATCGCGGCCGTATTCGTAGGCGGGCCGATCCAGGTGGTGGTTGGCCATATCGGCCAGTCCGCCACCCTCGTAATCCCAGTAGCCGCGGTGCGTGCCACCAAAGCGGTGCGGATGATAGGGTCGCAGGGGAGCCGGGCCGCAGTACATCTCCCAATCCAGATTCTCGGGCACGGGCCGCACGTCAAAGACTACCCGGCCGCTCCACTGTTTGACTTTGACTCCCCCGCGGAGGATCCGCACCGTGTCGCATTGGTCCAGCAGCCCGCTCTCGAAGATCTTGCGCAGACGGCGGTTACCGCCGAAGCGTCCGAACGTGCAGATCTGAAAGATCCGCCCGTAGCGTTTTTCAGCATCCGCCACGGCCCGGCCCTCGGAAATGAAGCGTGTCATCGGCTTTTCGCACATCACGTCCTTGCCGGCCGCCATCGCGGCGACGGACATCAGGGCATGCCAGCCCGGCGGGGTCGCGATGGCCACCACGTCGACATCCTGGCGTTCCAACACGCGCCGATAATCGGTATAGATCGTCTTGTTGTCCGCCCGGTCGACAAATCGCACATCGCATTGGGCCAGCATCCGGATGCCATCGCCCATCGAGCGGAACGTGCCTTGGCCGCGACCGCCGCAGCCAATCAGGGCTCCCCCAAATTCTTCGCTGGGGGGCGTTTGACCACGCCCCAACACGTTGCGCGGTACGATCGTTGCAGTGGCCACCCCCGCCGCCGCCGTTCCCAAGAACTGCCGGCGACTGATGCCCGATGCTTGCGCTCTCATCTCTCTGTCTCCTTCGAAGGGGATTCCCGGCACCTGACCTTCTCCACTCGGAAAACGCTACCAGTGCCGTGCCGCAGCCGGTTCCGTCACATCCCGCGCACCCCGGGCGCCGCCCAGGCCGCGAGGAAACGTGAACCAAAAGCTCAGAATTAACAGCTTAAATTCGCCTGTCAACCCACCCTGCGGACCAGAGGCTCGCCAGCAGCACCGCCAGCCAGCTTGGCAGACTGAGCGCCGCTCCCCAATAGAATCGCCAGGGCCGGTATTGGAAACGCAACCCGTGCTGGCCCGCGGGCAGCCAAACGCCCCGAAAAATCCGGTTCGTACGCACGATCGGGACGCGCTCTCCCCTGCCCTCTTCGTCAAATCGGGTTGCGATCCAGCCCGGATAGTACAGGTCGCTCAAGACCACCAGACCGGGCCGAGTCAGTCGGACCTGCACCTCGACGCGTTGCGGGCCGCGGAACCGCACCCGGCATTCGCTCGCCGACGGGGACTCGGGCCGCCACGGTGCACCATCGGCCGACCCACGCGGCCACCCCGCCGCTTCCGCCTCGATCACCGCTTCCTGACGCAGGTCACGCGGGCGACCCTCCGGAAACCAAACCTCCCGTGTCCGCTGTGCCAACGCACGCGGCGTGCGGGTCGCCAAGGGAGCCAGCCGTTCGATCCGATGCACCACCCACGCGCGAGGAAACGCCCGGGAATTGAACCACAGCGAAACATTCACAGGACAATCTGCCAAATCCCCGGACTCGATCCGCTGACCCTCCGGATACTCCGCCTCACCCGGCAACAGGATATATTGGGCACCGAGAGCATCCAGCACCCCGGTTGCCGGTTCCCGGGTACCATCCGGGCGCAGCCAGCCGTACCGTCGCGCGAGCCGCAGGGTTTCTGCGAAATCACCGCAAGCGAAAGTCCCATAGGTTTCCAACAATTCGCCGCCCCGCGGCAACGGGTGCTTCGGGAACATCGTTTGCACCTCCCAGGATAGCCGTTGTTCCAGCCGTTCGGGCGAGACCAGCTGCGACCAGACGGCGGGCAGCCAATTCCTGCGGGCGCCCCGATGCGCACGCGGCGAACCGTCCCCGCCCGTGCGCGATTGATGCTGGTCAATGGCCCGGCTCACCTGACCCGGCTGCTGCCAGATTGCGCGAGGCGCGGTCGGAATCAGCCACTGGTGAGCCACCGCAAGATCCAACGCGGTCAATCCCAGAAGCAAGGCTGGCAGGTAGCGGCGACATCGCCGGTGGCGAAGCAGCAGCAGGGCCAGCGTCCCGCCCACTACCGCTGTGTGGATCAGCGAGCGGCGGAGGTCGGCCAGCGAGCCGGGCACATCCAGCGGACCGAACACGCCGTCTGGCGGGACATCCCGCAGCCAATGGGTCCAGAGAGGTTCCAACCACCAGGTGGCCGCCGCGCCCAAGGCACTGCACACCGCCAAGGCCAAAGCCCAGCCCGGCAGACGCACGGACTGTGACTGCCGGACGTGGTCCAGTCCCTCCGCGGCCAGCAGGCTGCAGCCCAGCGCGGCCACGACGAAGCATTTGGCGGGAAAGCGAAAGAGCGCATAACCGGGCAGCAGCACCACCATGGCCCAGTACAGGCCGCCCACCGGCTGCCCGATCCACGCTTCGTCGGGCACCACGCCGCTCAGCCCGGTGCGCACTTCGTGCATCAACCAGCCTGCCCCGTACCAGCCCAGGCTGCTGAGGGTACCGGTGATCAGTGCGATGCGGGCCCAGCGTACGGGCAGCGAGGCCCTGCGGCGGCATCCGGCTCCGAGAGCGAGCAGCAGGGGCACGAGGCCCAGGTACAAGGAAGGCGCCCAGATCCGGCCCTCGCCTGCCAGGCCCGCGGTCCAGCGGCGGGGGATCGGAAACATCCGGCCCGAGAAGTTCGGCCAGACCAACTCGCCCAAATGCCAGGGAGCGACACTGAATTGGTAGATATGCCCGTGATGCCGCCCGTTTTCCGGAACCCCCAACAGCCCGCGAACCACGCTGCCGTCCCCGCGCGCTGCCGCCGGCCGCTGCAGAAAAGCCGGGACTTCGTAGATGCTGCGGGGGGATTCGTACAAGGCCCGATCACTGCGTGCCGACCATTCGGCCGACGGCAGGATTTGCACGGCAGCCAGCAACCCGGCCGAGACCGCGGCGACGCCCAGCCACCCTGCGGCGGGCCCTCTCGCGGCTACCGCCCCCGCCGCCCGCAGTTCCGCCACCGACTCGCACCCTCCCGTTCCACCGCCCCCTGCCCTCCTCGCGCCAGCCCTCGCCTCCCACCAGCGCAAGACGGCCAGCAAGACGGCCAGCAGACCGGCATGATAAGCCCCCTGCGGATCCCCGCCCAGGATCATCAGGGCCCAAATCGCGCCGGTCCCCAGCGCCCCACGCAGGTTCCGTTCGACCAGCAAACGGTCGGCCGCGACGACCGCCAGCGGCAACCAAGCCGCACCGACCAGAAAGACCACGTTGCAGTACTGGAACAGCACCGCACCGCCCAATCCGTAGGCCTGGCCCGCCAGCACTGCCGCCGCCGGTGACCTTCCCCAGTGCCGCGCCAGCCGCGAAGCGGCCCACGCCGCCAGCAACACATGCCCGGCCACGTACCCGTTGTAGAGGGTCACAAATTCCAGGGGCAATAAGAACAGCAGCTTGCCAGGGTAGAACACGCTGGAGGTCGCGTCCGCCAGCACCGGCAAACCGGTGTTCTCCCGGGGATTCCACAACGGGATCCGGCCGGCACCCCATTCCTGGTACGACCAGCGAAACAGCGGATGGTAATAATGGGCCGCATCCCGAAAAACAAACGAGCGATCCGTCAGCAAGGCGGGACCAAACAACCCCAAGAACGGCAGCACCACGGCCAGACTCAGCAACACCCGGCGGCAGCACGCGGCATTCCAATTCCTTCTCATGCCGCCCATCTCAAAAACACATTACGGACACCGTCTGCCCGGGGGCAAAGTCCTGTTGGCCGGCAGGAAACACGGCCAGCCCTGACGCGCTCGCCAGGGTCTTCAAATCGGGCATCCCCCGGGCATCCAGCAACCGCACCACCGTCTTGCCACGCTGGTTTTCCAGCCGGACCGGATGATAGCTCGGATGCTCCCCCGTCTGACGGTATTCGTCGGCCAGCTGCGCCTGGATGCGAGCCGGCTCGTCCACCGGGTATCCTGCCAGAGCCGTGATCGCCGGACGCACGAATAAGTGGAAGCAGACCAAGGCGCTGACCGGATTGTCGGGCACGCCGAATACGAATCGCCGCCCCCGCGCGTGCCCCAGTGCGCCCAGCCAAAACGTGCGGCCCGGCGAGACGCGGACGCCCTGAAACACCCGCTCGACACCCAAATCGCGCAGCACCCGCGGGACCCGGTCCGTCGCGTCGGACGTCACACTGCCGCACAAGATCAGGGCATCTTCCTGAAAACCCTGATTGATCTGGCGAGTCAGCTCGGGTTCGGTATCCAAGGCGATACCGCGGTCCACAGCCTGACCCCCGGCCGCCTGAATCAAGGCCCCCAGCATCGGCCCCGTACTGTTGCGACTCTGCCCCACCCCGGGGTAGTCGGCCGCCGAAACCAGTTGGTCGCCCACCGCCAGCACGGACAGTCGGGGTTGCGGATGCACCAGCACTTCCAGCCGTCCGACCTCGGCCAAAATCCCGATCTCGATCGCCGCCAGCCGATGGCCTTGGGCCAGCACCGTTTGCCCGCGGTGCAGCGAGGCGCCCCGCGGCAAGATATGCTGGCCCGGACGGACCTGCGGTTCTTCCAGATGTACCAGCGGGAGGCCATCGGCATCGTCCATCCGAGCCCGATCGGCGGGTACCACGGTGTCCGCCCCGCGGGGGACCGAAGCTCCGGCCATCACTCGCGTGGCCATGCCGGATTGCAAGGGCTCGCAGGGAATATCTCCGGCTCGCACCTCGTCGATCACCATGAAATTGCCCCGCCCCCCCCGCAGATCCGTGGCCAACACGGCATAGCCGTCGATCAGGGCCTTGTCGTAAGGCGGCGAATCGATGTCGCTGAGAATGTCCTCGGCCAAAACCCGACCGACCGCCTGGCTCAACGGCAACCGCTCCGCTTGACGAGGCTCCGTACGCTGGTAGATCGCAGCTAACGCTTGTTCCATCTCTATCATGTTCCCGCTCGCATGTTCCCGCACGTGCTGTCGGCATCTCGAAAACCGATGCCGTAGGATCAGGACCTCTTAACAGGTTAGCTGGAGAAACCGTTCCAACAACCGCGAGCCAACCTCGGTCAAGAAGCTCTCCGGATGGAACTGCCAGCCTTCCAAGGCCAATTTTTTGTGTCGCAACCCCATAATCTCGCGTTCGCCGCCCGCCGCGTCCGCCCAAGCCGAAACCTCGAAGGCCTCCGGGACCGTGTCCGGATGCACCACCAGACTGTGGTAACGCGTGGCCGTGAACGGACATGCAAGCCCCGCGAACAAGCCCCGGTTGTCGTGAAAGATGCGGTCGGTCTTGCCGTGCATCAACTGGCGGGCACGCACGATCTTTGCCCCACAGGCCTGAGCGATCGATTGATGGCCCAGGCAGACCCCCAGAATCGGGAATTTTCCCGCCAACTGGCGCACACACTCGACCGAAATACCCGCCTCGTTCGGCGTGCACGGGCCCGGTGACAGAATCAAGTGTCGCGGGCACCGCGACGCAATCTCCTCAATCGTGATCTTGTCGTTACGATGTACTTGAATGTCGAGGGTCGGATCCAGTTCTCCCAACCGTTGGACCAAATTGAAAGTGAACGAGTCGTAATTGTCAATAACCAGGATCATCGGGTGGCGGGGCAACGTTATCGAGGTGGAAACAACCGGCGGCCACCGGTGCGAGCAGACCGGGTCGGCTGTGATATCATAACCGCAAAACCCTCGCCCGTAGAGCGGTCCGAGAGAAGAATGAGGGTAGATTTTCGACAGTGTTTCTGACCAGCGAAGAAGGCAACCCCCCCGTGTACCAGCCAAACGAT
>SLMF01000104.1 GCA_007133715.1 Planctomycetaceae bacterium | reverse complement strand
GCGTCAAGCCGAAACCGTAGGTGCCGTCCACTTCG
This sequence comes from Planctomycetaceae bacterium, assembly GCA_007133715.1. Lineage (GTDB taxonomy): Bacteria > Planctomycetota > Planctomycetia > Pirellulales > Pirellulaceae > SLMF01. Next base: position 10,368 of record SLMF01000104.1, on the reverse strand, counting down.
CCCGTCATGGCATCCAGGGCCGTCACAATCGCCCGGGCGATCTCGTCGCGCGTCGCACCCGGCGGGATCAGCACCGGTTGATTCGCTGGCAGCCACACGCCGTTGTTGTCGATCTCGAACGTGACCGCCGTATTCAGCGGATCGGAAGCGTCCCGGATCTGAAACCGCTGGCCGTCCGTCACTCCGGCCCGCGGCACCTGGATCGCCAGCGACTGAGGGATCTCCGCAATGAAACCGGTGTCGTATTCGAAGGTCACCGTGACACCCGAGGAATCGGTGATCTGGAACATCTCACCGTCCCGGACATGGTCGCCCCGCGGCGCGGAAACAACGTACCGGTCGCGGTTGTTCAACTCGATCCGGTAGACCGCATCCTCCTCCCAAATCCCGGAGGTCGGGGTCAGATGGATCGTGTTGCGGATCGAATCGTAGCGGAACTGGTAATCCCGTTCTTCTTCCAAAAACACGCCGTTCTGGAACACGGTCACGGCGGACCCGGGCAACTGGCCAGCCGCACCGCGGGGGCCCTGCACCGTGGCGTCGTTGACACCCACGCCGGGGAACGGATCGGCCGCCTCGAATCCATCCACCAACTGGATCGAAAAACTCGAATACACGCCTTCCAGCAGATGCACGACCGAGCGGGTCGGATCGATATCCAGCCCGTCCGAGTCGTTGTCCCGCGGGAAGACCAGATGAGCGGAGGGGCCGACGAAGTCGGAGCGATCGAGCGAGCCGCGGTCGATGAACACGTTCTGGCCCTGCCCCTGAGGCGGGGAAACGGCCGGGTCGTCGATCCGCAACTGGCCGACCGCATCCCGCTTGGGAGCCAACACGGGCGAATCGGGCAGCCCCATCGGCCGCTTGACCAGCAGGAACGCGGGCCGGTCCTCGAGTGCCGACACGCTGCTGTCGATCGCCCGCGAAGTGGGGGCCGGGAAAAAGTTCCCGTCCGCCGCGTTCACGAACAAGGGCAGATCAGGAGCCAAGGCAATGTTGAAGTCCTGGTTGTCCGGGCGAGCGATCACGCGTTCGGTATTCAAACGCCAGGCCGTATCGGTCCGCTCGGGCCAGACCTCGGAAATCCCCCAGTTGCCCGCCCGCATTTGCACGCCATTCAGCGTCAATTCGCGATACTCGTTGTGCTGGAAGAGATTGGCGCCCACCACCGCCGAGATCGGACTGACCGTAAAGCTGGCAGGATAAGAATGCTGGATACTGCCCGCCGAGGTCCCCCCGGTTCCCAAGTTGGGAGCCCAGGACCATTGATTCCGCAAATCGCGATTCGGCTGGTTCAACGTCTCGATGATCCCGTTGCGGTTGTTGGCCAGCACGTTGTTCAACACGGTGGGGGTCGCTTCTTTGGTGACCAGGATCCCCGTTTCGGGCAGCAGGCCGCTGTCGTTGTTGACATCCAGGATAGGCCAGAGGGCATTCGGCGTAGCGCCTTCGATCTTGGCCGGGCCATGGACGACAACGTAACGCTGGAAGTTCGGGTTGCTCTCGTCACGTCCTCCCCAGGTCACATTGCCGCTGGGTTCCCTGAGTCCTCCCCGCGTATCGTAGCCGCCGTAGGCCTGAGCCGTCACGCCGGGGATGTTACGAAAAGCTTCGCGCAAGCTGCGGGCGATATCCTGGCTGGAGCCGCCTCCGGGAGTGGTCAGCGTGAACGTCCGCCCCTGGGCATCGTAGAGGGTCAAGGTCTGGCTGCCGGCAATCAATTCGGCGGCGTCCATCACCCAGGTCCGCGGCGCCAGCACATCCAGCTCGATCTGGTAGGCGCCCCAGGCCGTGGCGGGCGAACGGCCACCCATGCTCAAGGGACTGAAATCGCGGTGCCCCGTGCCGCTGACGGATACAAAATACGTGCCGCCTTCCTCGGCCGTGAACACCATTCGCACGGTCACGTCGCCGCCGCCGTTCCCCCCGTTCTCTCCACCGTCGCCGTTCTCACCCGGATCGCCCACATCGCCGATCACCGTCACTTCGGGCGAACCGAACGGGGCGCCGGGCAGGTTCGCTTCGAACTCGCGGCCAATGTCATTGAACAACCGCAGTTCGGGAGCCCAGCCTTCGCCCGTTACCTCGACAACCACCCGGTCGCCGACCTCCAGCTGGAACTGGTACATGTCCACGTCGGCCGAAGGCATTTGGGGCAGGTTGGGATTATCGCCGATCACGGCCGAGGCCGAGAACGTTTCCGGCGAGGCCGCTCGCCCCTGCCGCGTGTCGATGGCATTGAAGATCGTGTCGTTGGGCTCCCGGGACGGATCGCCCGGATAGAAGGACGCGCTGCCATCGGTGCCGTAGATGGTGTTGTTCAAAATCCGACCGAAAGGCTGGGCGCCGTGCCCGATGGGCACCACCCGGACATTATCGAACACCCGGCCACTGCTGTGCGCGCTGTAGACAGACACCTGGCGGGCGTTTTCGATGTACACGGCCCAGCTGTCAGAATACCGGCTGGGAGCGATGGAGGTGCGCGCGACCTGTGTGGTGCCGTTGGTCACCAGGATGCTGTTGTCGATCGCGTTCTTGATCGCCTGGGCCATCTCCTGCGCGCTATATCCTCGGACGTTCGGAACGCTGCGGCGGTAGTAGATCGGTACGCGGCCAGGCTTCCAACCGGGGTTGGTGCCACCGCCCTGATGGGCCTCCCGGCCACCGTCGCTACCCGAATTCGCCACGTCCTGGAATTCGAATTCCACGGTGATCCGGCCCACGGTGACCGAGAACCAATCGCCGTCATTGACGGCATCGCCTGCGGAATTGTTATCGCCGGGACCGCGGCCGGGGCGGACGGTCAGTTCATAAGGGGCCAAGTCGCCGCCGAAGTGGATTCCGCCCAAACCACCGTAAGCCATCGTGTTGTTGACAATCACCGGTCCCGGGGCGAAACCGCCCTGGATCCCCGTGGTGTCACGATCGTTCAGGACCAGCAGGTTCCGCGGCGGACCCATGTGCGGGTTGCCTAACCGTGGCTCCACATCTCTCCACCAGAGCCCCATTTCCTGAGTCGGCTGCGTATCCCGTTGGCCCGCGTCCGAGAAGATGCCCCAGTCGGCCGCATGCAGAATCGTGTTGGAATGGATCAGGATCTGACCTTGGTCACGGAACACATTGCGGTCGCCAAAGCCGTCGTACTGGATGCCCACCAGCCCGGGCGGCGTGACGGTCGGCTGCGTGGACAGCGTGCCGGCGCCGATGAACACCGCACTGTCGCTGCCCTCGTCGCCCACATCCGAGATCACGAATTTGATCTGATGGATCCCCGCGGGCAAGGGAACCGCCAACTGGAAGACGTCCGTAAACCCGTTGTAACCGAACTCGCGGATATGACGCCCGCTGTCCGTGGGATCGTTGTTGTTGAAGTAAGCCGCATTGGTGGTGCGATTGACCGTGGCGGTCGAAACCGGATCGTTCGTTCCGGGCACCAGGGCCCAATTGGTCCACTCGGTGCTGTCCTGAGGTTTGACCAGGATGGCAAAACCGTCAGGCGGGGAAGCGGAGACGTTGTATTCGTCCGACGCGAAGACGTAGTCCAGGTAAACCGTGCCCGCTTCGGTCAGATTGAATTGGAAGTCCAGCGACGTGGTATCGCGGGTCTCGATCCCCAAGGCCAGATCCAGATCGGCGTCACCGCTGCCCGAGGCAGTCCCCGAGCGCCGGCCCGGGTTGGGACCGGCCATATGCTGCGCATGGCCCGTGCTCAACACGATCCCGGACTCCAGCCCCAGGATCGCCTCGCCGCCCTGGAACAGGCCGGCCGAGGCACTGCCGCCGACCAGATTGGCCGAGCCGACGGCGGCCACCCCGCTGCCCAAAATGGCATCGCGCAAAGGCTCCCCGTCGTCATCCGTATCCATGTCGGCCACCACCTGCACCAATTCCGGGATATCGGTGCTCAGCACCCGGATATCGCCCGATGCGTTGCCGAACAGCACGATCTTGTTCGACCGGCTGGCCGCACCGGTGTGCGCACCGTCGGACAGCGTGGCTTGCAGCCGCAGCATGGCCTGGACCGCCGAACTGTTGATGGCATCCCGGATCGCGGCGGCAATCTGGTAGTCCTGCGAATCATTGGTGAACGGAACACGAATGTTCCCGCTGCGGATTTGGAAGTTGTTGTCGAATTCGAAGGTGACCTGATTGGCGCCATCGCCCAAGCGGAACGTATCGCCATCCTCGATTTCATGAGCCGCGGGGGCGATGATCGTGGTCTCCGGCACGAGACGATCGTTCGTATCGAAGGTCCGTTGGATCACCAGCCCGCGTTGGCCCGGCAGGGGGATCGAGTCGGCATAGGGCTCCGACCGGCGGATCTCCAGCTGGTAAGGGCCGCTGCCAATCCCCGGCGTATGCCCGCTGGGCGAAAACTGGGGCGTGACCTCCCGAGCCCGGATGCCGCTGACCACCGACCCGGTCATCATCTCGCCCCGTTCGGCAAAGCCGATGATCAGGTCGTCGATCTGAATCCCCTTGGGCGGCCGTACGGTCATCGGCGGCGGCGTGGGGTCATCCGGATCCTCCGGCTCCTCCGGCGGTCGGATCGGCAGGGGCACATCGCCGGCGCCCACAAAGTCGTAACGGATCCGCAGCCCGTCCTGGCGGGCAAAGCGGTCCAGTTCGATCCGCGCCTGACGCCAGACGTCATCGTTGTACAACCGTTCGACGGTCGCCAGCGCGTACTCCTCCGCCACGTTCGAGGCCACCAGCGTCTCGGTCCCGTCGGCACGCTGGATGTAAGCCCGGAACGTATCGCCCGGCGTTCCCGGATTCCACCACGTCGGCGGCGTCTCCGGCAGGACGTCCAGCCGGTAGTTGAAATACAACACCGGTTTGTCCGCCCCGGAATACTCTTGCAAGCTGAAGGGATTGGTCAGCAACCGCCCCTGGGTGCCGCCAGGCAGATTGTACGAACCGCCCCGCACGCCGGCCTGCGGCACCACAATGCTGGGATTCGTCGCCAGATCGCGATGGATGCCACTGTTCAACACCCCGTACTGGCCCAGCGACTGGTAACGGTAGTAGCGAGAGGCGTTGTCGGAGATGAATGACGACTGGTACGGTTCGAGCCCGAAGTAGAAGCTGGTGTGCCCGGCCGCTTCGGTGACTCCCGTCTTGGTCGTCAGCCCGCCGGTGATCTGGCCCAGTCCGTCATTGCCGAAGACCAATTCGTTGGCCGGGCGGCGGCTGTTGTCAAACGGGGTGTTGATCCCGTGCCCCGCGTCGTTGCCACCCAGGGTGGTCGGATGCCACAAGTTGAAATCCGCGGGTGAGAACGCCAGCCCGGTCAGCCCGGTCACGCCGACATGGATCGAGGTTGCCCCGCCCGCGAAAATCTCCAACATCTGGCCATCGCCGTCAAAGGCGTACAATTGGCCCGTGCGAGTGACCGCGAACAGCGTATTGGCATAGGCCCCGTCGGACACGTTCTGCGGCCCCAGCGCCAAGCCCTGGAAATCGCTGATCCCGGTCTCGTTCAGCACGGTCGCCACACCGGTCGTGCGGCTGATCGAAAGGAACTCGCCGGCATCCGTGATCCCGTACATCGTGCCGCCGTGATAATCGTCGAAGGCGAGTCCCGTAACGCGGCCCTGCAAGGGCGTGCCGGCGCCGCCCGTCAACGGGTAAACACCGCTTACCGGACTCAACTCGCCCGCCTCGGCGCCGCTGCCGCTGACCACCACGGCCGTCACCCGCTCGCGAACCAGGGAGTTGCTGTTCAACAGATCGACGAACTGCTGGGCTGTGGCGGGCGGATTGGTATCCAGCCTAACGAAAATTGTCCCGCCGACCACGTTGACCGTGTTCAGGACGTCGCCCCGCGTGACGTCGATCACAAAGTTCCCCGCCTCGCCCGGCGCACGCGCCTCGACCCGCACCGTCGTCGGAGCCCCCTCGCCATCGTCGAAGACGAAATCGCGACTGGCGAAGGTGACCCCGGCCGGCTGGATGTCCCCGACATAACCCAGCTGATTGTTCTGCCGCAGGGCGGCGCCCGTCGCGGGATCGGCCCGGTAGAGTTTGGAGTTCTGGGTGGCGGCGCCATCCACCCCCCGGCCCGCCTCGCGGACCGAGTAATAGGCATCGTACTGGACTGTTGTGCCGAACGGTTGGCTGCGATAGAAGGCCAACGCGTCGACCTGGTCGGTAAACGTGACATCGTTAAAGCGGAGGCCGCCGGTAGTCACGTCCGGCGTGGGAATCGCCCCCAGAATATTGTCGGTGCCGACCTCGATGACCTCGCCCGTCCGCGGGTCCAAGATCACCAGTCGCCCCGCATTGTTCGCCGCCTCACCCCCATAAGGATTGGTGAGGTCCGCGGAGGGGATCCGTTCGTAGCCGAACAGAATCCCATCGGAACGCATGGCAATGTCTTGGATATGGCGGGTGCCTAAATCATCTGTGGCAGCCACAATGCCGCCCGCGTACGGGTTCACCGTGTACAACGAATGCGAGGCCGTGAGCCGATTGCCCTGCTGGACGAACAGGGGCACGTCGGCCAGGGTGAACGGGACGACATGCGCTGCGAGTTCCTCCGCCGTGCGGATGGGCAGCAGGGGCGCCCCGGTGGGCTGGATCTGATTGCCGTGCGACGTGTAACCCGTGAAGCCAATGTGGTCTTCCGCGATCCGGTCCACCGAATTGATCGGCTCGCGGCGGATCAAAGCGTAGTCCTGCAGATTCATGGTAGGCGGCTCGGGCGGATCGTCCGGATCGGGATCGTCCGGATCCGGCTGCAGCCAAGCCTGCTGGTGCCGCCGCAAGTACTCGTCCGGATCCAGCACGACCGGCAGGCGTGCGGAAGACGTCACGGCCACGGCGTAGTCGCCCACCGGCAGATTCACCGTGCCCACAAACGGATCCAAGGCCCCCACCGAACCGCGGGCAAGATCCTGAACCCCCGACGGATCATCGCCCGCTCGCACCGGGGCGGAACGGTCGTCGGCAATGTTCGAGTCCATACCGATCAAGATCGGTGTGTAGGTCGGACCGCGGAACGTCTCCTCGATGCGAAAGATGGTGATCGTCGTATCCGCCCGGCCCAACTCGTCGGCATAGTCCATGTCGAACGTGATCGCCGCATGGTACTGCTGGGTGGTCGGCACCACATCCTGATATTCGATGGAAAACCGGTAAAAGTCCACGTCCTGGGAGCTGCTGAGCGAACCGGCCAGCGAGATGACCGCCCGGTCGGTTGTGAACAGATTGCCCAGATCTTGCGGCCGCTGGCCCGGCATGTCGGGATTGATGAACGCCGAATCGTTGCTGGCCGTGTTGACAAACCCCGTCTCCCGCTCGGCGACCCATTCGTCCTCCATCGCTTCGCCCAACAGGGGAGAACTCTTGGGCAGGCCGATCAGCTCGATCCCGTTCTGGGCGTAACGGATCTCGGAGTAGCGGACCGTCGAACCGGGGAACTCGTAGGCCTCCCGCATCCGCACCTGCAGTTGGTAGACGCCCGAGGTCAACCCGTCGTACAACCGGCTCATATCGACCAGTTGCTCCCAGGGATCCAGGGCGGAAAGATTGCTGCTCCGCACGCGGATTGTAAACGGACTCCGCTCGCCAACCGCGCCGGGCAACAGGACCCGCATCCCCGCATCGCGCTCGTTGATCGTCCCGAAATCCTTGAGCAACCCCGACGTGTGCCGCGGCTGGTTCTGCTCGGCCAGCTTCTGCAACGGATTGACGTTATTCTCGGAAATCCGAGCCGGGTGGCTGTACAGCAACTCGGGATGGATCGATTCCCAGGTCGAGCTATTGGAGAGCGCGACCAACTGGCCCTCGGCATCCAGCAACTCGACCACCGTATCCAGAGTGAAGGCGGTGCGATCGATATCCAGCCAGATCTCGGTGCCGCCTTCTGCCGTGAAGGTATACACGTCCACGTCATCGGGGGATTCCAAGCGGCCGTGGATCTCGAAGCCCATGCGGTAGTTGTCATCGCCATGGATTTCCGAGCGTGCCAAGTCGCCCAGGAACTGGCCCGTGTCCAGAATGTCCCCGCTGAGCGATCCGGTGGGCGGCTGCTGTTCCAAAATGATCTCGACATTGCGGTCATGGCTGAACTGGTCCATCCGCAGACTGCGCCAATCGCCGGGCGAGGGCGTGGTGGCCCAGCCGTTGTTGTTGGTGTCGGTCAGGGGCGTGCCGTCCGGCTGCAGCCCGGCCCCCACGGTATCGTCGTGCAGCGATGTCAAGATCACCGGGAAACCCGGCTGGCCGACCACGTGCAGCTGGCCGCCGATGCGGTCCTCGATCTCCAGCGGACGGCCGGTGGCCGTAAAACCGGCCCCCAAACTGGGATTCACGTTGTATTCGTCGTTGATCGCATTCCCCACGCCCCCCGTGATCGGCGGGCTGAATAATTTGACCACCAGACTCTCGTCCGTGCTGCTCTGCAATCGCAGGCCGCCAAAGCTGTTGAAGTTGGGGATGCGGATATCGTCGTACAGCATGTGCACGATGTCCGTGTCGTCCCAGATGCTCTCCGTCGACAAGGTGAAGGGCCGCGAAGTCATCGCGCCGTCCGAGGGCTGACCCGGGGCCACAATCAAACCCGCCGTGCGGATCTCCATCCCGTTGGTGCCCACATTGCCATTGTCCACGGGCCCGTTGTTGGCGATCCGGTTGCCGCGGACCAGCGGCCCGCGGTTGTCATCGTATTCGGCCGCGCGAGCAATCGGACCCGTGGTCCGCCCCGGATCGGGCATCAGTTCGTGCGTGAAGGCATCCGCGTTGATCGTGATCGCCACATGCGCGTTGTCACGAATGATGTTGTTCAACAGCACCGGCTGGGCGCCGCGGACAAAGATCGTGGCCCCGTCGTTCGGGCCGCGGCCAAAGCGATGGTTGGGGCCCTGGCCGCCCGTGCCCGGATCGTTGTGCTCGATCACGCTGTTGGCAATCCGGGCTTGAGCCTGGTGGATCTCGATGATATTGAAGCCCTTGAACGTGCCTTCGATCTTGCTGTTGTCGCCGCCGCCGAAGGCCAGATAGGCATGATCCAAGTTCAATTTGCCCAGCTGTCCGACGTACAAACCGCTCCAATGCCCCGGCTCGGGAGCCACCGCATTGGGATCGACGCCGAAAATCCCGTCGTTGTTGGTGTCGAACGTGCCCCCGGCACCGTACCGGTCATCCAATTTCGAAGTGAAGATGATCTCCTGGCCATCGTAGCCCTCGGCGATCAACTGGGCGCCGAAAGTGGCTTCGATCCGCGCGCCTTCCAGTTTGATCACGGTGCCCGGGTCGATCTTCAAACGGGCACTGGGCCGCGCTCGGACCACGCCCAACTGCGTGGGATCCAACAGTTCGCCCCGCTCGCTGCCGTCGTCGACAAATACATCGCCATCCGCATTGGCCAACTCGCCGACCAGCATGTACGAAGCCGCAGCGGGCCCGGTGCTGCGATAGATCAGACGGCGAGTGTACGGACCGGTCGCCAGGGGAAGGTTCGACAATTGCACCGAGTCCTGCAGGGCTTGCACCCGGACGGTAGCCGTCGGATCGGAAGCCGGGCTCAGCTGGCCCCGCTCGTCGGCGAACACGACACGATAGGTGTAGTCGCCCAGGGGCAGTTCTCCCCCCGTCTGCACGCCTTGTAAACCGACATTCCGCACCGACGGCGGGTCGCGCAAGAGGGCTTCCCCCGTCACCGCACCCGTATCGCGGAAGAACGTGTCTCCGGCATTCAATTCGGTGACATAATGGAAAGTTCCATCGCCCCCCACCTCGGCACGATACAAACGCCGGGTGATGTAGTTCCCGCGGACCGGAGGCAGGTTCTGGACCACCAGCGTGCCGTGCCCCGGCTGGACCGTACCCGGTGCCGTGGCTTCCGACGGACGGCCTTCGAACCCTTTGACATCCACAAAGACCAACTTGTACGTGTACTCGCCCGGAGCCAACTGGCCGCCCGCCTGCGAACCCAACGTGACGACCTCCAGCGTCGGACGGTCCACTTCCAGCAGGGCCTGACCCGCTTGACCCTGAATGATCAGGTTCTCCGACAGGACATGCACGATGTCCGTATTGGTGAAGCGGGCCGGCACGGTCAGCCGTCGCGTGGGCTGGCCGGGAAGCGTGTCGACGCGGATGAACAGACCGTTGATCGAGTTGTCTTCCAAGAAGTTGCCCGTGAGTTCGGGCCCGATCCGCTGGTAATCCGAGGTGAACAGCCGATTCCGCTGGTACCGCGGGGAATGGAAATTGGTTTCTTCAAAGCTGTTGGGATCGGCCGAAATGGCCGCGTCGGCACTGTGGGTGATCCGGTTGAAAGTCACCGTCGGCCGCGATTCGACCATGTGGATCGGACTGAACACTTGGTCCACGCCGTTGAAGGGCAGGACGCCGCCGCCG
>SLMF01000051.1 GCA_007133715.1 Planctomycetaceae bacterium | reverse complement strand
TCGGCCAAGCATGAGGGTTACACGTCGGAAGAGATGAAGATGGTCTGGGAGACGCACAAGATCTTTGCAGACGATTCGATCAAGGTCTGTCCGACGTGTGTCCGGGTGCCGGTTTCGAACTGCCACAGCGAGAGCATGTTGGTGGAAACCGAGCGGAAGATCACGGTGGCCGAGGCGCGAGAACTGTTTGCGCAGATGCCCGGGATCACGTTGCTGGACGATTTGGATGCCAAGCAGTATCCGATGCCCGTCAATGGGGACGGCAAGGACGACGTTTTTGTGGGACGGATTCGCCCGGATCTTTCTTGTGAGAACGGACTGGCCTTTTGGTGTGTGAGTGACAACCTGCGGAAGGGTGCGGCGACCAATGCGGTCCAGGTGGCCGAATTGTTGGTCGCAGGGCGTCCGGGGGGCTGAGTTTTTCGGTCCTCCCGTACTTGCCGTCGGAGTCGCACACCGTGGCTAGTTTTCAGCTGACGCTGTCTTACGACGGAACCGCCTATGCCGGTTGGCAGATTCAGGCCACCGCGCGGACGCTGCAGGCGGAGATCGAGCGGGCTTTGGAAGCCATCACACGGCAACGGATCCGGGTGGTGGCCAGCGGCCGCACCGATGCGGGGGTCCATGCTTTGGGCCAGGTGATCAGTTTTGCTTGTGAAACCCGGCTGAGTGCTGCGGTGTTGGGCCGGGCATTGCAGGCTCACCTGCCGCCCGACATTCGGGTGCGGGCATCGCAGGCTGCTGTCCCCGGTTTTCACGCGATCCGGGATGCGGTGGGCAAACGTTATCGTTATGTGCTGCAAGACGGTCCGGTGCAGGACGTGTTTTCTCGGGGTTATGCATGGCAGGTGCCATATTGCTTGGACGATCATTTGATGCGCCAGGCGGCGCGGGTGCTGGTCGGTCGGCACGATTTCGCCAGTTTCCAGGCCTCCGGTTCGCCGCGAGCCAGCAGTGTGCGGACGATTCGCGAGTTGGAGCTGGTGCGGCGTGCGGGCGTGCATGCGGATGTGATCGTGTTCGAAGTGGAAGCGGACGGGTTCCTGTACCACATGGTGCGGAATTTGGTGGGTTCGTTGGTCGAAGTCGGTAGCGGGAAGCGACCGGTCGGGTGGCTGGCGGAGGTGTTGGCGGCCCGTGATCGGCGGCGGGCCGGCGTGACGGCACCGCCCCACGGTCTGTATTTGCTGTGTGTCCGTTACCCGGACGGAGTGAGGGCCTGATGCGCGTCGCTCACGTGATTACCCGCATGATTGTCGGAGGGGCACAAGAGAACACGCTGCTTTGTTGCCAGGACCTGTTGCGTGACTATGGCGACGACGTGCTCTTGGTGACCGGCCCGTCACCGGGCCCCGAGGGAGAGCTATTAGGGCAGGGCAGGGGAGGGGAGGTGCCCCTGGCGTTGCTGCCGTGTTTGCGCCGGGCCATCGATCCGTGGCGGGACGTGGCGAGTTATCGCGCCATCAAGCGGGTGCTGGGCGAGTTTCGTCCCGACGTGGTGCACACGCACAGCGCGAAGGCCGGCGTACTGGGGCGCCGAGCGGCTTGGGCGTTGGGAGTGCCCGTGATCGTCCACACAGTGCATGGCGCCCCGTTTCACCCCTATCAGCCGCGGATCGCCCGCGCCCTGTTTCGTTATTGCGAAGCTTATGCGGCCCGTTACTGTCATGTCCTGGTCAGTGTGGCTGATGCGATGACCGACCTGCTGGCTGGTGCGGGAGTGGCTCCGCGAGAAAAATTTGTGACGGTTTCCAGCGGGATGAATGTGGAGCCGTTTTTGCGTGCGGACGCGCATCGGGAGACGGTCCGGCGTGAATTGGGGTTTTCGGACCAGCATGTAGTGGTAGGCAAAGTGGCTCGCTTGTTCCACTTGAAAGGGCATGAATTCCTGATCAAGGCGGCGCGCAGCGTCGTGGCTCGCTGTCCCCATGTTCGCTTCTTGCTGGTCGGTGATGGACTATTGCGAGACGCGTTGCTGCAGCAGATCGCGGCGGCCGGTTTGCAGGAATACTTTCATTTCACGGGGCTCGTACCGCCCGAACGTATAGCGCCCCTGATGTCGGCCATGGATCTTTTGGTTCACGTCAGTTTACGTGAAGGTTTGGCTCGCACGCTGCCTCAGGCGCTGATTGCGGGCAAACCGGTGGTCAGCTACGACGTGGACGGCGCTCGCGAGGTTGTCATTCCCGGCCAAACGGGTTTTTTAGTGCCCCCATGCGAGGTTGATCAGCTGACCGAAGCGATTGTCACATTGGCGGGGGATGCGGATCTTCGCAAGCGGTTGGGTAGTCGGGGGCGTGAACGGTTCACCGAGCAGTTTCGGCATCAGACCATGACACGTCGTTTGCGAGAGATCTACCAGTTGCACTTTTAACGATCGTGCCGTTCGCGTACACTGGCAGCTGACCGTGGTTTCGAGCCCTGACACAACCGCGTCGGTCTCGGAGCTCCCGAGGCCCAGCGACGATCTTGTTCGGGCCTCTTAGGACGAAAGGAGTGGACTGTGACCAAGATGCGCGATTTCGTGGGCCCCTACCGACTGGCTCGTCTGGTGCGGGCAGGGCACTCCTGCTTTGTTTGGGAGGCGGTCAAGGATGAGACGGGGGAGCGGTTTGCTCTGAAGATGTTGAAGCCGGATTTCGTGGACAGCAAGGAGCAGGTGGGCTATTTGCGGCACGAGTGGGAGGTGGCCAAGGGCATGAAGCATCCCCACGTGATCCGCTTTTACGATTTTCAGACCCAGCACTACGCGCCGTTCCTGGTGTTGGAGTTATTCAACGCGTTGAACATGAAGCAAGTGTTGCGGGAGGGACCGGAGCCGTTGGCCTATCTGGTCGACAGGATTGTGGAGCAGGTGGCCAAGGGGTTGCATTACATTCACGAGCGGGGCTGGGTTCACTGCGACGTCAAGCCGGACAATCTGCTGGTCAATGACGAGGGCGAGGTGAAGCTGATCGACTTCACGATCGCGCAGCGTTCGAAGCGGACGTTGAAGAGTCTGTTGGGGTTCAAGGAGCCGGTGCGGGGCACTCGCAGCTACATGTCGCCGGAGCAGATTCGGGGCGAGACGCTGGACCGGCGCAGCGACATATACAGCCTGGGTTGTGTGATTTTTGAACTGCTCAGCGGCCGCCCTCCCTACACCGGTTCGTCACCCAACGAGCTGTTAGAGAAACATTTGAAGGCATCGATCCCGTCGGTCATGGTCTACAACAGCAACGTCACGCGGGAGTGTGCGGATCTCTTGCGGCGGGTGATGTCCAAGCGACGCGAGGGCCGTCCCGCATCGATGTGGGACATGCTGCAGGAGTTCCGCGGGGTGCACGTATTTTCCAAGAAGCCCAAACCGCCCAAGGTGCGGCTCTCCGAATTGAACGTGGGGCCGGTCACCGATGTGGAGGCATTGAAGCAATTGCCCAAGGCGGGCTCACAAGATCAGCCTGAAGAAGAAGGATAAAGATGGAAGCTCCTACCCCCGGCTTGGCTTTCGAGCAGCCGATATACGAAATCGAAGTCCGGCTCCACGAACTGGTCCGCCAGGCCGACACCCGACCGGAGACTCAGCAGAAGATTCGCCGGTTGCGGCGCGAGTTGGCGGACGTGACCAAGCAGGTCTACGAGCAGCTGGACCCCTGGCAGATCGTCCAGGTGGCGCGGCACAAAAATCGGCCTTACACGGCCGATTACCTGTCGCTGGTTTTCGATGAGTTTGTCGAGTTGCATGGCGACCGGCACTTTGGTGATGATCGCGCGATCCTCACGGGTTTTGCCAAGCTGGACGAATTGCAGGTGCTGGTGATCGGTCATCAGAAAGGGCGGACGTACAAGGAGCGTACGGCCTGCTACTTCGGGTGCGCCCATCCCGAGGGTTATCGCAAGGCGATGGCCAAGATGCGGTTGGCGGCCAAATTCCAGTTGCCCGTGATCACGTTCATCGACACACCCGGGGCCTACCCGGGCGTGGGGGCCGAGGAGCGTGGTCAGGCTTGGGTGATTGCCGAGAGCATGTACGAGATGTCGCGTCTGCGAACGCCCATCATCTGTGTCGTGATTGGAGAGGGCGGCAGTGGGGGGGCGCTGGGGATCGGGGTAGGGGACCGGATCGCCATGTTGCAGCATGCATATTATTCGGTGATCAGTCCCGAGGGCTGCGCGGGCATTTTGTGGAAGGGTCACCAGCATGCCGAGAAAGCGGCCCACGCCTTGCGGTTCACTTCCGCGCATCTGAAGCAGTTGGGAATTGTGGACCAAGTGATCCCGGAACCGATCGGCGGCGCGCATCGCGACCACCATCAGATGGCGGCGCGATTGAAGCTGTATCTGAACAAGACGTTGCGTGAATTGACGCAGGCACCGCTGGAGAAGTTATTGGAATCGCGTTACGCGAAATTCCGTCAGATGGGCGTGTTTCTGGAGAAGGAGCCGATCGCCTGAAGCGGCCATCGCTCGGACGAAGTCGGACGAAGTCGGACGAAGTCGGACGAAGTCGGACGTCTGACTGGTCCGCCGCCGGGCGCCAGGAACCCCGTTTCGGGGCACTTTTTTGCCGGGACCGGCAACGTCTGATAATGTTTCTTATGTTCGGTTTGGGGTGGGGTTTTTCGCGGGTTTTACGCAGTTGGCGGGTTCGCACGAGAACCTTGCAAACTTGCCCAACCGGCTCCTCACCGGCCCTGACCCCACACGCCGGGCGCGGAGTTCCCGACCCGCATCGGCCGCCTGTTGAGATCGCTAAGGGAACTCCGGACGCTGACGCAGCCAGCGGTCGATCGCGTCTTCGCCAGGCGACGGATCGCCGTCACCCAGTGGCACGGGCCAGGCATCTTCGGCGCCAGCGCCCCCTGCCGAATCGACCGGCGCTCCGCGCGTCTCCCACGGCCGCGAGTCGGCCGGCAGACGCTCGTCCAAGCGGTGCAGGTACGGCCCCAGAACGCCCTGCAATTCGTCCGGCATCACCGGGCGGGCGTGGTCCAGCAAGCGTGCGATGTAGTAGCCCGAGCGAGAACGGATGATCGCCTCCTGCTGGGTATCGCCCAGCAGCGTCATGCCGAACAGCGTGATCAGCGCGCACCAGAGCACGCCGCGTGCCAAGCCCAGCATCGCGCCGGTGTGGCGATCGAATTCCTTCAAGCGGATCCGTTCGATCAGTTGCGAGACGAAGCGGAACGCCAGCCAAATGATTAGCGAGCAGCTCAGGTAGATCAGCAGCATGGCCAGGAAGCGGTTCCAGGGCGGGCTGGCCGGCAGTACGGCAGCGACAGGGCCTCGCAAACGGACCGCGAGGAAGAAGCTGACGAAGAGGGAACTGAGCGACGCGATTTGCCAGGCCAAGCCCTTCCAGGCTCCGCGCAGCGTGGCCATGGCCAGCACGGCGAACATGATCAGATCGTAGGTCTCCATCGTTCTCGACTCCCGGGGCTCCCCCCCCGCTCTTCTTCCGTGACGGCGCCCGCGCATGTGGCTCGGTCAGAATACGCTCCGTGAACGCGGCGAGCAGGCCCGCGAACGGAGCCGTAATGGCCGCGCCGTCGCGTGAAGGTCCCAACTGCTTTTTCTGACAGCGCCTTGGCGGGAACCGCTGGCAGTATAGCGATCAAGCCAGCTCCCGCGAAGAGCGATCGATTGGTCTTTCCGGCCCTGCGTGTTTTCACTATAGTCGCGCCTGCGATTCGGCATTTCTGGTTCTTCACCTGATACGCGCCCCCGAGGCCCATGGCGGATTTTCGGACTCACATCAGCGTCAGCACGTTGACGGGGATCGCCTATGGCGGTGCCGGCTACTCGGCCGGCATCCCGCTTTCCACCTGTTTGGTGGCGGCCGGTTTGTGCAGCATCTCCGGCATGTTGCCCGATCTGGACAGCGAATCCAGCATCCCGGTGCGGGAGATCATGTCGCTGGTGGCTGCCGTGGTGCCCGCCTTGATGATCCCGCGTTTCGAGCAATTCGGGCTGAACACCGAGCAGATGGTGCTGGTGGCCGGGGCGATGTACTTGGCGATCCGGTTCGGGGTGTCCGAGGTATTCAAGTCCCACACGGTCCATCGCGGCATGTGGCACAGCATACCGGCGGCGGTGATCGCCGGGTTGCTCGCATTCCTGATCGTCTCGGGAACCGAAATCCGCATTCGGCTGTTCAAATCGGCGGCCGTCGTGATCGGTTTCCTGGTCCATCTCGTGCTGGATGAGATGTGGAGTCTGGACGTGCGTCACGGCCGTTTGCGAGTCAAGCGATCTTTTGGCACGGCGTTGAAGTTTTGGAAGCCGCGAGGTTTTGGGGTCAATTTCCTAGCCTATGGTCAGCTGCTGTTACTGCTAGCACTGGTAGTTGGCGATCCTTTTTTGATGGATCAGCTGGGTTTCGAGCAACCCGAATTTGCGCAACGCCCTACCGTCTGGATGCGAGAGGTCGTGGAGCGGGGCGGTCAATGGCTGCCGGTCTTGAGTTCGTCGGGCGGCCGGGAGGTGGCACCTGCCCCGTTGGTCGATTCGCCGCATGACGACGTGTTGGATCGGATGTTTGACAGCGATTGGCGATGGACGCGTTCGGAGCAAACCGCGCGCTGGTCTGCCGACGATTCGTACTCGGAGCGGCCGATCTATCGTTGACCCGTCGCGGGCCGAGGGACCGGGACCCGGGCACACAGGCAACTCGCAGGGAATCATCTACCCGCAGTGCTGTGGCCGGTCTCTGACCCGCGCTGTGGCCGGTCTCTGACCCGCGCTGTGGCCGGTCTCTGACCCGCGCTGTGGCCGGTCTCTGACCGAGCCACCCCGCCGACCGAAGGTCTCCAAGATCGTGGGAGACCTTCGGTCGGCGGTTTCGGCGGGGTCGGAGACCCTCGCCGAGCGCGGGGAGCCCCTCGCTGAGCGCGAGCAGGGCAGAAGTGTGTCGGAGGTCCCCTGCTCTGTTCGGAGCCCTGCCCCGCCCTACCCTGCCATCTGACCATTTTTGGTGTCCAGCAGCAGCGTCACGGGTCCTTGGTTGACGAGCGCCACGTTCATTTGGGCGCGGAAGCGGCCGGTAGCCACGGTGATGCCCTGTTCGCGCACGGCGGCGACGAACGCTTCGTACAGCGTTTCAGCCAATTCGGGCGGTGCGGCTGCAACGAAACTGGGACGCCGCCCTTGGCGGCAATCACCCAGCAGTGTGAATTGGCTGACCACCAGCATTTGCCCGGCGGTGTCCTGCAACGAACGGTTCATTTTTCCCTGTTCGTCTTCGAAGATTCGCAAGCCGACAAGTTTTTGCGCCAGGAACAGGGCATCGCGAGGTTGATCGTCGAATCGCACGCCCAGCAGGACCATCAACCCGGGTCCGATGCGACCCACGACTTGGCCGTCCACCGTCACACTCGCTTCGCTCACCCGTTGGACGCACGCTCGCATACGATTCTCCTTGCCATTTCAGGGATTACTGGTTTCCGGGAAACCCCTCCATTATGGGGATGTGTTTTTCGGCATACAAGTCCTCGGCTATGTTTTACCGGGGCAGCGTGGGCAGCGTAATGGGCCGGTGCCCGCATCCGCCACGGGTTACCGGGGCTTGCCGGAATCGCGTGGATGGGCGACACTGATAGGAAGGTTCCGATTCTGCGGGATTGGTGAAAGGATCGGATACGGATTGCGATCGGCCCTCGTAACGTTGTCAGGAGGAAACGGCAATGAAGGTGGACTTGGCGCCGGGTTGGAAGACGGAGTTGGAGCAAGGCCCCGATTGGCTCTTCGTCAAACTCTATGGTCCAGACGGTCGAACCGCGGATGCTTCCGGTTTGGCCGAAACGCTCTTCTTACTGATGTACCAGGATCTTGTACGTCGGATTGTGCTGGAACTGGACGGTTTGACGGCGCTTCCCAGCGATTTTCTGCGGGAGCTTTTGGATCTCCAGGAACTGCTGGACCGGGATGGTGGAGTGCTACGGATTTGCGGCTTATGCCCGCGGCTCGAAAGAGCGTTGCAGCGGTGCGACGTCGCTCGCCGTTTGACGCCTTTCCGGACTCGCAACGAGGCGGTGTTGGGTTTGTATCGGCCGAACCGGCCACGTTAAGTCAGCTGACCAGCCCCCTACCCAGCCGTTGCGCCTTACGTTTCGTCCGCTCACTCAAATCTGTTTGCCTATCTTTTGCAGCTAGCCCAATCCATAACATGCGTGGTTTGGGTGCGCCCAGGAGCTTGGCAGTCAGCTTCAGAATCTTGCCGATGTGATTGAATGGCAGGACAGCCAGGGTGGGCGCGGCCATCGAAACGATCAGGACGGCGGGTCGGGGGCGCGGATTTGCGGGCAGCTTCGGCGCCAGGCTTCCCCAGGGCCAGGTTGCGAAGCAGATCAAACGTTCGATAAACCGTTTGGTGACGGCCGTCACGGTAAAGAAATTCATGGGCGAGGCGATCACGAACGCATCCTGCTGTTGGATTTCCTGCAGCAGGGGTGCCATTTCATCTTGCAGCGGGCAGGCGTCGGTGTTCAGCCCCGCTTGCTGGGTGCAATTCCGGCAATTGGTGCAGAATTCGATGTGCCGATCGATCAGGTAAACTTTGCGGATTTCGGCACCTGCCTCACGAGCACCGGCCAGGACTTCGTCCGTTGCCCGATCGGCGACACCGTTTTTGCGATACGAGCCAACCAAGGCGATGATCCGTTTTGGGGAACTCATGCGAGTTTTTCCATTGGGGTCGGTAGGAATTGCCGGGCCCAATCCGAGTCGTCTTCCGAGAGGGACGGTTCCGGCACGCCGTCGTACACGTAGCTTTGATAGCGGGCCCTGTCGTAAACCTGATGCAGCACTTCTTGGACGTCCAGCGTGACATCCGGATCGGGAGGACGCAGGGGAATCGGAATGAGGGGTAACCGTTCCCGCAGCTTGAGAGGCCACACTTCGGCGCGGGGCCGCATTTCGGCGCGGCTGATCATAATGCAGTAATGACAAGTGGGCAGGGTTTCGATGGGCGGCCGCTTGCCGTCTCGCAACAGGTCGATCTCGACCAAGTGGGCGGTGCTGTTGATCACCTGTTGCCGCTTTGCCAAGTACTGATCGCGATTACTTCCGGCCCGTTTGTTTGCGGGGCTCAGCAATTCGATGACGGTGACCAATTGCCGGTTCCGCCGATCGCGAATCTCCAGAAACGCGAAACGGTCGACGTTTACGGCGGGCAAGTAGGCTTCGACGGGCGCATCCATCACCCTGTTTCCACGTGCGTCTAGTGGTTTCAGCCGGCGGGACGGGCGAGTGACCGCGACGTCGGCCCTGCCCAAGAAGTGCCGTTCGCTCGCGGGCAATTCATGCACAAAGACGTGCTCGTCAATTTTGACGATATCATTCGGATCGACTTGAGCGGCGATGGGTTCTGCGGCGGTCGTGATGAAGCGTTCGTGGAAATCGTGCCAGACGTCTTCCTGCTCCAGATAGGGGTTCATGCCGGGAAAGGGTGAGGGCATGGTGTTCGCTCCTGACGTTTCTTGTCAGCGCTCTTTCGCGGATATGGGTAAACGATGGTTCGTCAGTTCTCGCTTTCCAACAGGGCCTGGGCATGGCGGGCCAAGTGGCCACGGAGATCGTGCGTATAGCTCTCCAGGATTGCCTGTCCGACACCTTCGTGGTCGCCCAACAGGTACAGGGCGCGTGCCAGCAGCAGCTCGCGGAGCGATTCGCGGCGGGTATGGACCGCGTTCGTATTACGAGCTTCCCGGGCGTCGTGGGCCGCGGCGGCGAGCACCGTATCGTGCACGTGGCCCGTCATGTCGGGTAGGGCCAGCAGCTGGGCCAAGGCCGGCGCGGCGGCCGGATCGCCCAGCCGTTCCAGCGCGTGGGCCACGGCTCGGTGGTGCGAGAAATCGGCGCGGGCGTCCAGCAACGCCACTTTCTCCAGGATCACGGGAACCGCCTGTGGGTCATTTGCCAGCCCCAAGGCGATGATGTCCACATCCAGGGGACTGAGCGCCGCACCGAACTGGCCCATGCCGCGGTAATTCCAGCCGTCATCCCAGGCGTCCGCTGCTTGAATGCGTTCGCGGATCAAAGCGGCCCCGGTCGGATCGCCCAGCATGGCCAGCTTCTGGGCATACGCGTAGCGGGTCTCGCCGTCGCTGGCGGCAAACGCCTCGCGCAAGCGGGGCACCGCACGCTCGGGGTCGATGAACAACGCCGCGGCGGCTCGGTAATCCTCCGGGGCCTCGCGCACCGCTCGGTCCAACTCGGCGTCCGACATGGGCAGCGAGTCCTGGTGCTGGAGCACTTCCTCCGGCAGGTTGCCGATGTCGACCAATTTTCGCTGCAGGGCCCGCACGTCGATCGCTCGCAGCGACTGCTGGTTGCGAACGGCCATCGTGGCGGCCAAACCGGCCGCGTAGCCCTGATTCTGAATGTCCGGCTGCATGCGGGTCAGCGGGACCGCGTCGCGGTGCACGCTGATCCCCAGCCCG
>SLMF01000487.1 GCA_007133715.1 Planctomycetaceae bacterium | reverse complement strand
TGATCAATCCGGCTCGCCGGGCGCACAACAAGGTGCCCAATCCGTCCACGCGGAAATTCTGCAGCACATCGTCCGCCGTCATCGCCTCCAACGAAATCGTCTTCCAGAGTGATGCCGTGGTCACCAGGACGTCCAGGCGGCCGAAGTGTTCCAACACGTCGGCAAACATCCGCTCGACCGCAACTTGGTCCCCGACATCCGCACCAAACGCCGCTGCCTCACACCCCTGGTCGCGCAGCGATTCCACCGTCTCCCGCGCCAGATCGGCCGATCGGTTGTAATGAACGGCCACCCGAAACCCCCATCTCGCGAGGTCTCGAACAATCACATTACCGACGCGAGGACGCCCACTGCCCGTGACCAATGCCACGCGGCCGGGAAGAGTTTCCGTGCTCATCGAGTACTCCGGCAAAGAGGCGTTCCACACCGACCGTACCGCATCGCGGATTGCGGAACACCGAGTCCCAAGTCATCGGCGGGGCCCGCTCGACACGGGCCGACCGCTTACGGTTTCCCACACGTTACAATGGTAGAGGACTTGGAAGTCCCCTTCTGCTGGGACGCCTTGACTTTCGTACCGGACTTGGTTTTCCGTGTGGTGCGACCACTGGGCTCCCCGTCCGGCTCGCCCGCCGCGGCTTGGTCGTTTTGTTTCGCGGCTTCGCTGGCTTCTTTCGCAGGGGCAGACGGGGCCGGAGACAGCTCCCCCAATTCGGACCGGCTTCCCCCTGCCTCGCGCCCCTCGGCAGCTTGGCCCTCAACCTTCGAACCGGCCCCTTCCTGCAACTCGGACTCGGCCGCTCTCTCGGCCGCCTTGGATTCGCCCGCAGATTCGGCACGGGTCTCCGAAGCCTCCAACGTCGCGTGGCATGTCTCGTCAGCGACCTCCGCTTGGTCGGCCTGCGGACCAACCGCCGCGTCAACGGCTTCCGGCGAATCCGTACTCGAATCCGAAGCGATCACCGGCGTCATCGGCAGGATCTTCGCAGACTCCTGCTCCGACCCCCAGTCCGACAATTCCTTCGCCGTGGCTGCGCTCTCCCGCTCGGGCTGCTCGGCCACCTCGGCTTTCTCGACCGCAGTTTTCGACGACCGGCGACGTCGACGCTTCGTCGGCGCTCGGATCCACTCCCGAGTCAGGGTCTCAAACACCTCCGGCGACTCGTAACGCGCCACACCCTGCCCGTCCGGCATCGGACCCACCAAGCCGCGGAATACCGGCTTGCCGCGTAACGACAAGTCCGTGCTGCAATCGTCAACCCCCACCTTGATGTGGATCTTGAGCAACGGCTCTTCCGAATCAAAATCGCGTATGCGTAAACTGCCATCACGGGCGCGTGTGACCACGCGGTACGTGTGTTTGGCCATCACCCAGCTCCTGCTCACGGTCGTTCTTGGGGGGATGCAGAAAGGACGGACCCGCTGCGCATCATGCCCCAGGGGCTCCGCCCAACCATCATTGCTCAGCGTATCGTCCCGCGATACCGAGCCATCCCACCCAAAACGCAACCGCCCACACAGCAGCTTTCTTCCGCGAAACTGGAACAATTGACCCGAAACAGGAGAACCGTCAGGACGAGCTTGCCGGGAATCATCGGCACAGTCGCTCCTAACGATTGACTCGAGGCCGCACGTACAGCCCCTCGCCGTCGACGACCAAATTACCCAGACTGCCGATGTAGCCGCGACCACGCACCACCACCGTCTGCCCCTCAGATAACCCCAGCAAAGTCCGGGCATCGATGCTCATTACTTGGCCTGCCCTGTCAACCATGCGGATCTGAGCCGTGGCTTCCAGGGCCTTTTTGCGATTCGCCCGACAAAAAGGGCAATTGTCGGCATCATGGCCCGCCCCATGACTGTGTCCCACATCCCCCAGCTCGGCATCCATCACGGTAAACACGGCGCGATCCGGCTCCCAGACAAAGCCCTCCACGCCTCCCACGGTGCCATACAACAACAACTCGACCGGCTCCGATGGATCGTCCGCTTCCTGCAACGCCGATTTCACCTCCAAGACCCCTCGCGCCCCCGAGGGCTCCTCCTCGATAAGTAAAGCTCGACCCTCTGGATGCACCGCTCCCGCCGTCCCTGTAACGTCACAACCGGCAGCCGTCAACAAACAGAGGA
The DNA here is from genome assembly GCA_007133715.1 of Planctomycetaceae bacterium. Classification (GTDB taxonomy): domain Bacteria; phylum Planctomycetota; class Planctomycetia; order Pirellulales; family Pirellulaceae; genus SLMF01. The sequence goes on along the minus strand of SLMF01000487.1, from coordinate 480 downwards.
ACAGCCCGAAACCCGTTCCCGTGAACTCCGCCCCTTTTCGCAATTGCATGATTTCTCCCCGTGTCTGCGGTCTCCCAACCTCGCCCCCCCTCCTCCACCACGTGCGGTGGGAATGGATACGTAGCCGAACAGGCTTTGGTTCTGCGCCACGCAGGCAGGGCTCGGCACAGCCCATGGCTTGCAAGGCGGGCCGTCTACTCTATGATAGACCGACTCAAATCGTAACGATTGCCCTCCGGTTGGGTGTGTTTCCCGTCCCGGAGGGATCGTCCGGCGATTTTTCACCCAACCCAATCGATTTCTTGACGTTGCACTTTCTTTGAAGGGGTATCTCATGTCTACTTTGCTGACAAAATCTCTGCGGGGCTTGCTGGCTGCCGCGATGTTGGCCCTGTTTTGGGGTTGCGGTGCCAACGGAACCGTCGATCCCGAACCCATCCCCCACGACATCGTCATTCCGGACGACGCGATGGCCGATCC
>SLMF01000644.1 GCA_007133715.1 Planctomycetaceae bacterium | reverse complement strand
GCTGGCGACACTGGTCGACGGTGGGCGATTCGAGTCCGGCTTGGCGATAGACTTCGATCAATTGTTCCAGCAGTTTGCGTTCGTTGGCGGACAACTGGGGTCCGGCACCTGCCAGCGCCACACCTCGCGGGGTGGTACGGATCCGTCCCTCCCGCCGCATTGCTTGCAGGATGGCGTCAAAGACCAACGGATCGCCCAGGTAGGCGAAAGCCGAGGCCAACTGATGGCGATCCATCGCGGTGCGGAGGGGGTGATCTTGGTGGAACCGTTCGAGCACCGTCGCGATCCGTGTGCTGATCTCGGCGATGACTTGCTGGTGGACCGTCAAGTTACGTTGGTGCGAGAGGGGAATGGTGGCCAGCAGGTCTTGCTGTTGCAGGCGGGCCACGACCTGTTCGGGGTCGACGATGCCTGCCTTCCGAGCCAGCTCCGAGGGCTGCCAGTCGCGCGCTCCCAAGAAGTAGATCGCGGCTGCGGCGCGGCGTTCGGGCGAATCGGCCTGCAGATCCTCGACCATTTCCAGGACGCGGGCGTTCGGTTTCCGCAGCTTGACCGCGTTGGGGTCCAGCACGACTCCCCCGCCGATCGTTTGGACCGGTGACTCGGTTCGCAAGACCAGCGGCTGTCCCCAGACGGCGACGGCCGGTTGATTCAAGTGCAGTTGCGCAGAACCCGACTGGCCTGACTTCAATACGTCTTGTCCGAGCAGCACGACCGTCGCCAGCAATTCGGCGGTCCCCAAGTGGACCCGGATGCGGGACCGCGTTTTCAAGGGCCGAGCGGCTGCGGTCACCAGCGACAGCCGGGCGGTCAGCAACCGCGAGGGGCTCAGATGGCCGGGAGCCGCCAATTCCTGGCCGCGGACCACCTGTTCATGATGGACACCCGCCAGATTGATGGCCGCCCGTTGCCCGCGATGGATCTCCTCGACCAACCGGTCATGATTCTGCAGCCCGCGGATACGCACCGGGCGGGCACCGGGCTGCAGCACCAGTTCGTCGTTCACCCGAGCCCGACCGCTGCTCACACTGCCGGTGACCACGGTTCCGTGCCCGGCGATGGTAAAGCAGCGATCGATGGCCATGCGGAACGGGGTCTGGTGCGTGGCATCCTGGCGGAACTTCCCCGCCCGGGCTGCCGCCGAGGCCAAGCAGTCACGCAAGCGGTTGATCCCCTCCCCTGTCTGGCTACTGGTACGGACCAACGGTGCTTGAGCCAAGAACGAGTCGGCCACCATTTCGCGCACCTCTTCTTCGACCAGCTCGATCCAAGCCGGTTCGGCCAGATCGCACTTGGTGAGGGCGATCACACCGGCCTGCAGGTTCAGCAGGCGGAGGATGTCCAGGTGTTCGCGAGTCTGGGGTTTCACCGAATCGTCGGCGGCGACCACCAGCAGGGCCAAGTCCATGCCGGTGGCACCGGCCAGCATGGTCCGGACAAAACGCTCGTGTCCGGGCACATCGACGATCCCCAAGCGGAAATCCCCCAGTTCCAGTTCGGCAAAGCCCAATTCGATCGTGATACCTCGACGCTTCTCTTCCGGAAGCCGATCGGTGTCGCGGCCGGTCAGGGCGCGCACCACGGCAGATTTCCCATGATCGATGTGGCCGGCCGTTCCCAGGATCAGATCAATAGTCATATTCAGGGGATTGTTTTCCGGTAGTCAGTGGGGGTGCGTGCAGTCCGCTTCGGCTCGCAGGCAGTCGGAACTCACAATTGCCCGGATTATAGACCAAAGGCCCCGCCTGTTGAATTGCTACGCGGGGGTCGGAAAGGTCATTCGCGGCGGGCTGGACGGCGATCCTCGGCTACTCTGGCGGGGCGAATTTCTTGTAAAGCGTTGATATGAAAGCGTTTGCGAAAAACTACTCATTCTGGCAGCCCGTTGTAACGGGCAGCAGAAGCTGGTAAAATTCGGCCGTCTGCTTTGCCGCTGCCCTTTCTCCCCCGGCAGGCCCTGTTCCGGTTCCGTGGGTGGTAGCGGCGCAAGCTCTCCCGTAGGAAAGGATGTTGCCCCTTGTCGAACGACGCCACGCCTCACGATGATTCCCCTCTGCCCGAAGACTCCCGTGGCGACTCGATGGTCCCCTCGGACGAGTTGCCACTGGGCGGCACGATCGACAACCCGATCGAAGACGAATTGAAGGACAGTTACCTGGTCTACGCGATGAGTGTCATCGTCAGCCGGGCGCTGCCTGACGTCCGGGACGGTTTGAAACCCTCGCAACGGCGGATTCTGGTCGCCATGAACGATTTGAACCTGACGCCTGGCGCGGCGCGGGTCAAATGCGCGAAGATTTCCGGCGACACCAGCGGCAATTACCACCCTCATGGCGAGAGCGTCATTTACCCGACTTTGGTGCGGATGGCGCAGGAATGGAACATGCGGCATGTGCTGATTGACAAGCAGGGCAATTTTGGCTCGATCGCTGGGTTGCCTGCCGCTCAGATGCGTTATACCGAGGCGCGGTTGTCTCCGATCGCCGCCGCCATGCTGGAAGATCTGAAGCTGGACACGGTCGATTTCGTGCCGACGTATGACGAACGGAATCTGGAACCGACGGTGTTGCCGTCCAAGTTCCCGAACCTGTTGGTCAACGGTTCGTCGGGGAT
>SLMF01000042.1 GCA_007133715.1 Planctomycetaceae bacterium | reverse complement strand
GGCCGAAAGTATACCGTCTCGCTGTCCCAAGCCGGGCGGATCGGCTTCCGCTCCCTGGCCGTACACCTGGTCTGCGAGGAATCCGCCACGTACCGCCAAGGAACCGACATCCGCACCGAGCGGCGGCGGCGGTTCGACCGCCAACTCTGCCGCCGTACGGAGATCCGCATCGATCCGGGAATACCCTTCGAATATGAGTTCCCCCTCCAACTGCCCGAGGACGCCATGCACTCGTTCCAATCGGAACATAATGCGGTAGACTGGATGTTGGTCGTGCATGGGCAGGCGGAGGCCTGGCCGCCCTTCGAACGCTGTTTCCCTTTGCTTGTGTACCCCTCTGATGACTGCAACCAAACTCCTGATTGAACCCCTGATCGGGCTGCGAATCCGAAACCCGTACGGAGTCTACCACCCCGGTGAGGTACTGGAGTGCGAGTATCAGATCGATGCGGTCGAACCGCAACAGATCCAGGCTCTGGAAACCAGTGTCCTGTGGTATACCGAGGGCAAGGGCGAAGAAGACCTGGGCGTCCATTTTTTCGAACGTGTGCGGCCCAGCGACACGGTGGACGGCGACCTCCGACAGCTGCACTTGGTTCGCACCCGCCTGCCTCCGACCCCGCTCAGCTATTGTGGTGCGATCCTGACCATTCGCTGGTGTGTTCGCGTTCGCTTGTTTTGGGGGCGAGGCAAAGAAGCGTCCGCCGATCGGCTGTTTCAATTGCTGCCCCTCCCGAAGTGACACGATGCCCGGCACCCCGTATCCGATACCGCTCCCTCGCGAAATCTCGGCTCCTGAGCAGGTGCCCGCGGGGGGTGTCTGCGATCCGTTCGCTCGCAACCCCTTCGCAACGCGTTACGTCCGGCCCGGGGCCCTCGAGTTCCTTTTCCCCCCCACGTGGAATGTCTCGCGCTTGTTGGATCGCTTGCAGCGACACGACGGGTGGGGTCAAATCTGTGGCCCCCACGGCACGGGGAAATCGACCCTCCTGGCCACACTGATCCCGGCCCTCGAAAAGGCCGGCAGAACTGTCCACTTGGTGGTCTTGCGCCAAGGCCAACGTCGGTGGCCCCCGCAGGTGGCTCCCCTCAATACGTGGGATCGCTCCTCCCAAATCGTCGTCGATGGTTTCGAACAACTCGGTTGGCTCGCCCGCCATCGCCTCTACCGCGGGTGCCAACTACAGAAATCCGGCTTGCTGGTGACCACGCACCACCCGATCAAACTGCCCGTTGTGTGGTCTACGCAGACCTCGCTGCCACTGGCCCGGCAACTTTTGGAACGCTGGCTGACCGAGGCCGAGCGGCGTCGAGTCCCCCGCGACGCGGTGGAAACCGCCTTTATCCAGTGCCAGGGTAACCTGCGCGAAACCTGGTTTCGCTTGTACGACCTGTTTCCCACGCAACCCGCCGCAGACGGAGGAACTTGAGCCTTTTCCCAAAAATCGGCGGAAAATTCTACCCATCGCTATTCTCCGGCGGCAGAAGTATCCTAGATTTAGGATAATGAGGAGCGGCACGGAACGTGCCGCACCATATTTCCGGGGGGTTTTGGAAAGAAACTGCCCTGTGCTGCGGAGAGTCGTTTATGTTGGGGAGAGCCACCAGACGCCATCTGCTGACCTGCTTGCTCCTGGTTTCTGCCGGGGCAGTGGTTCCGTCGGCCAGCGCCTACACGCTGACCGATTGGATGCGTAGCTGGCCCTCACGGACTCGGTTTCCGGGCCCGCTAACACTTCCTGCAACTCCCGCACCGGCGATCACTTTGCCTCCGAGCGTATCCCCCGTCCCCGATTCGGCCCCCGCACCCGCCCCCGCCCCGGCTACGTCGGCCCCGGCTACGTCGGCCCCGGCCCCAGCCTGCGGGCCGTCCGTCCCGCAGGCGACCGCCGCCACCACCGCGCCGCCGATATCGCCCGAGGCGGCCGCAGCCAACGCGTGTGTGAATTGCTGTGCGGCTTGGCTGGCTCCCCTGTGCCGACTCTTCCACGGGCAACCGCTTCAAACACGCTACCGCACCACCTGGGTCCCCGTACCGACCACCGATTACCGCCAAGTGGTCAGCTACCATCCGACGACGGGAGCCGCGGTGACGTCGCTGCAACCCTGCACCACGTACACGTGGCAGATGCGGCGAGTTCCCGTATCCGCTTGGTCCGCCCCGCTCCAGGCGGCCGGCCCACCACGGGGCGTCAGCAGCCCGTCTTACGGGATACCCGCGACCCCCGGAATGGCTCCCTCAGCCCCCCCGGGCACGTTCGTGCCGCCAGCGACACCCGGACCGACGGTGCCGGGCGATGCGGCCGAACCGCCCCAACTGTCGCCGGACGATGCCCAGCGTTTGCAACAACTGCAACGTGTGCCGTCGGTCGAAACACGACCGGCGGTGCCGCGTTACGATCCCCCAAATCATCGGGAACCCGCCACCCAAGACACTCCTCCTCGTACCCGCGTGACCCCGGTTCCCGATCCGGAACGCTCGCCGAGTTCCTCCACGCGTGCGACGCGACCCCCGGCTGAATCCGTCGAGCCGACACCGCCCAGCCGTTGGGACCCTCGCGACCGGACGGCCTTGCGACCCTTCCGCCAGACGGCCGTGGTCGTGCCGATCGTCTGGCCG
>SLMF01000355.1 GCA_007133715.1 Planctomycetaceae bacterium | reverse complement strand
CCGGCGGGAGCTGGCGGTTGAGCGGCGATTGGTGGTTCGTTTGAAGTCGGAGCGGAGCACGAGTACCGAGGTGGTGGTGGCGTCCTTTCATGGCCGGGTTCCGGAGGCTGGCCCGCTGCCGTTGCGGACGTTGGAACCGCTGGGGGTGGCTCGCGAGACGGGTCGGCTGGCCGTGGCCACCGCTTCGCCTTTCCGCGTGCGTGTCCAGGACGTCGCGGGCCTGGATCAGATCGACCGCAGCGGGTTCGAGCCGCCTGAATCGGCGGGCCAGGACCTGGCACTGCTGGCAGCCTACCGTTACACCGCCCGACCGTGGCGGATGGAACTGCAGATCGATCGCCTGCAACCGGAAATCGAGGTCTTCGATCGGACGGCCGTCCAGGTCGGCGGGCGGGAGATCGCGTTGCATAGCTTGCTGACCGCCCAGGTGACGGTCGCCCCGCTTGCGTCGCTGTCGCTGCGCTTGCCAGCCGAGTTGCGGGTATCGGAGCTGCAGGTGCCGGACGGTGCAACTTGGTTTTTGGATCGAGGCCCGGAGGGTCAGCAGTTGACGATCCGGTTGGACAAACCGCGGATGGGCTCGTTGGAGTTGGTTTTGCGAGGCGAGCTGGCCCGCGACGCCAGCCGCTCGGAGTTCCAAGTGCCGGGGGTGCGGATGCCGGGGGTCCTGCAGTATCGCGGGCAATGGGCGATCGGTTTCGACGAAGATTGGCAAGCGGTCCTGGTGGACGCCGGGGGAGCTGGCCCGCTGGAGCCCTCCCAGTTGGATCCGGCTCTGCAGCAAGTGATGGACGGTCCGCCGGACTATGCCTTCCACTACGATTCGCCCGGCGAGCCGGTTCGGTTCGAATTGACCAAGGCGCCTTCGCGGTTGATCGGCCAGGTCACGACGGTGGTCAGCGTGCGTGCGGGGGAAGTGGCCTATCTCTGCAACCTCGATCTGGAGGTCCGTCAAGCGGCGCGTGCCGAGTTCCAGTTGGTGACGCCCGAGTGGCTGGGCGCGGATCTCGAGCTGCAGGGGGCGGAGTTTCGTCAAGTTCACTCGGAAACGGACGGTCGGTATCGCACGTGGCGGATCCAGTTGCAGCAGCCGGTACGGGGCACCTACCGGTTGCAGCTGACTCAGACCCTGCCGCTGCCCGAGGATCGCACGTTGCGAGCCGCCTTTATCCGACCGCGGGACGTCGAACGGCTCCAGCAGTATCTCGTGCTCGAAAACCTGACCTCGGACCAGATCGTGCCACGCAGGATGCAGGGGGTCGCAACCGTGTCACCCAACGCCGCTCCCGAGAGTCTGGCCGAGAGTTTGCGGCGGCAGGCTACCGCGATCTATCGAGTGGACGAAGACGATGCCCAGCTGACTTGGGAACGTCGCGTGCACGAGCTGCAAGCCGGCTTGCAGGCTGCCATCCCCCTGGTCGATCTGACCACGGTGATCCATCGCGACGGCCGCTACCGGGCGCAGGCCGTGTACCGCATCCGCAATTTCACGCTGCAGTTTCTGGAAGTCGAATTGCCGGTCCACAGCCAGGTGTGGTCAGTCCAGGTGGCGGATCAGCCGGTACGGCCGGCCATGGACCAGCAACCGGGCTCGAGCACCCTGCTGCTGCCGTTGCAGCGGACGTCCGCCGGCGATTTTTCGTCCGATGTGGTGCTGGTCTACGGCGGTCATCTGGGCCGGTCGCTGCGGCATTGGTCGCATGTCCCGATCCCGGTCCCGCAGATTCTGAGCGATGTCCCGGTTTCCCGCACGTTGTGGACGGTGTACCTGCCGGACGAATACCGGGTCTCGTGGGTCGATGCCGACAGCAACTTGGAGCGAGTGGCAGCCGCCTCGTTGCGCGACGAGCGTCAGCGGTCTTTTTTGGACGAACTGCGAGAGTTGGTCCAGGTGGCCAGCCATCCCGGCGAATCGGCGGCACGGAGCAAAGCGTACTGGAACATCCAGCGGTTGGGAACGACGCTGCAGGACTATGCCCAGCCGCAGGTCCGCCGGGCGGACGTCGCCCCGGCCGACGTCCGGCAGCAGGCGCAGCAGATCGAAGCGGAGATCCGCCAATTGGAACGCCTTGATCGCGAAGTCGAGCAGGGCGAGCGGGGAGCGGATTTCTATTTCCAAAAGCAGGCGGAACAGGAGTTCCGGGATCCGGCGGAACAGGAGTTCCGGGGTCCGGCGGAACAGGAAGCGTTTCGTGGCGAGGTCCCCTCGGAGCGGACGGGCCCGCCGCGGGACGCGTTACGGCGGCAGGCTGCGGACCAACTGCTGCGACTGAAAAGCGACTCGGATCACGAGTTGCAGCGAGCGGAGGAGCCGGAGGCGAAGCGGCTCGATCGGGCGGTAACCCCGCTTGCGTCCGACCCGGATCAGCGGCCGGGCGATCCGGACTTGTTGCCCGTAGGAACCGCTCATCATTTCCGCAAACTGCATGGGGAACCGCAGTTAGCGCTGCGCATCCGTCATCAGGACTTAGGCTATCAACTGGCAGCCTGGGTTTGGGCCGGACTATGTTTGCTGTTGGCGGTCGGTGTGATCCGCGTGCTAACGCGGCCGAAACTGGCTCAACGCGTACGGCGAACCTGGCCGAACTGGCTTTTCCTGGCCGGTCTCGCCTGGCTCTTCCTGCTGCCCGGTGTGTTCGTAGGCTGGCTGCTCTTGGTCACAGCCGCCTGCGTGCGTCTCACCCGCGCCCGCCGCCCGCGGCACCGCCGCAAGCGTTGGGTACCCGCCACGCCATCCTAGTCATCCCGGCTCCCAGTCCGCTTCCACGCGGCCCGGCATCGCGCACGTGGGCCGGTTTGACAGGCGACGGCTTGCATCCGTACCATGACGGTTTGTCGGGCCGTTTTTCCGCGTGGTTTCCCGCGTGTTTCGCACCGCGGTACGGGCCGGTTGTGACTCCCCCCTTGGAACTTTCTTCGGAGCGTTTCTCATGTGCGCGTCTTTTCGCCCTGCCGCGATCGTAGGGTTCGCCGTGCTGGTTCTGGCCCCGTTGGCCACCGCCGCCGACCGGCCGCCGAATATCATCTATATCCTGGCCGACGATGCCGGTTACGGTGATTTCAGCTGCTATGGCCAGACCCGCTTCACCACGCCCTATATCGATCGACTGGCCGACGAGGGCATGCGGTTCACGCAACACTACTCGGGCTCCACCGTCTGCGCACCCACACGCTGTTCGCTGATGGTGGGGCGGCATACGGGCCGGATTTCCGTGCGTGGCAATCAGGAACACCGGCCGATCGGGCAGAAGCCGATGGCTGCCGGCGAACTCACGGTGGCCGAGCTGCTTCGCGAAGCGGGCTACGTGACGGGCGCGTTCGGCAAATGGGGCTTGGGATACCCGGGTTCCCACGGCGATCCGCTGCACAAAGGATTCGATGTGTTCTTCGGCTATAACTGCCAACGCAACGCGCACACCTACTACCCGACTTGGCTGTATGACAACGCAGAACCGATCGTATTGGACGGCGAAACCTACTCGCACGATCTGATCATGGAACGGGCTTTGGCCTTTATTCGCGAGCAGAGCGACCGCCCGTTCTTCTGCTATCTGCCGGTGACGATCCCCCATGCGGCGATGCAGGTGCCCGCGGAGTATTCCGCTCCCTTTCGCCAGAAGTGGCCGCAGTTCGAGGACCGCATCGGACGGTATGCGGGCACCGAAGTCCGCAATCCCATCGCCGCGTTCGCCGGGATGATGGTCAAGTTGGACGAGGGCGTCGGCCAGGTCCTGGCCCTGCTGGAGGAACTGGGGATCGACGAGCAGACGGTGGTGATGTTCAGCTCGGACAACGGTCCGCACGTGGTGGGCGGCCATGATCCGGATTTTTTTCGGTCGGCCGGCCCCTTTCGCGGATACAAGCGTGATTTGACCGAAGGCGGGATCCGCGTGCCGTTGATCGTCCGCTGGCCGGGCCGGGTGCCGGCGGGTACGGAGAGTGCGTTGATCTCGGCGCACTGGGATTTCCTGCCCACCGCATGCGCTCTGGCCGGGATCGACCCGCCCGGCCAGATCGATGGCCTGAGCATGTTGCCCACGTTGCTGGGCCAGGCGGACGAGCAGGCGCATCACGAGTACCTGTACTGGGAGTTTCACCGGCAAGGCGGCAAGCGCGCGGTCCGCTGGGGCGACTGGAAGGCGATCCAGGAGGAGTTGCACCGCGACCCCGACTCGCCCATCCGGTTGTACCATCTGGAGGAAGACCCGGGTGAGCAACACGATCGGGCCCCCGCGCATCCGGCGATCATCGCTCGCGTGCGGGAGATTTTTGCGGAGGCTCATGAGCCGAACGAAACCTGGTTTTTTCGAGCCCTCGCGGACTAGGGAACAGAAGAACACCCAACTGACCAGGAAAGACAGGCTTTGGTCCAGAGATTCGCGCAAAGGAACGTGTGGCGCGATCATTTTGGTATCCGAAAAGGGGGCTCCTACCCCGCAGGTTAGCCTTGGTTGGCGGCCGATTCAAGCCATCCGCGCGTGGGGGCCGGTGGAATTGCGGGAACACGCGGGTTCGGATGGGTGGCCGAGCCGAATCGTCCGGGGGGCCTTTGTCAGCCGCCACGGGACTTGCTAAGATCTGGCGACGGGGCGGCCCACGCCGCTTCCGCCCAGGTGACTCGCCGATCGGCGGGCATAAATCGCTCGAGACCAATCAGAAAAATACGACTTATGACCAAACATATTTTCGTTACCGGTGGGGTGGTTAGCTCGCTGGGTAAGGGCCTGACCAGCGCCTCGATCGGCATGGTGCTCGAACAGCGGGGCCTGCGGGTCAAGCTGCAGAAACTGGACCCGTATATCAACGTCGATCCGGGGACGATGAGTCCGTATCAGCACGGCGAGGTGTATGTGCTGGACGACGGCAGCGAAACGGACTTGGATTTGGGGCATTACGAGCGTTTCACCAACAGCCCGCTGACCCGCGATTCGAACTACACGACCGGACAGATCTATTTGTCGGTGATCGAGAAGGAGCGGCGGGGGGAGTTTTTGGGCAAGACGGTCCAGGTGATCCCTCACATCACGAACGAGATCAAGGGCGTGATCCACAAGCTGGCGGATGACGAGACCGACATTGTGATGACCGAGATTGGGGGCACGGTCGGGGACATCGAGAGCCAGCCTTTTTTGGAGGCGATTCGCCAGTTTTCGCTGGACATTGGCAAAGAGAACTGTCTGTACATCCATCTGACGCTGGTGCCGTATTTGAAGGCGGCGGGGGAGTTGAAGACGAAACCGACGCAGCATTCGGTGGGGCAGTTGCGGCAGATCGGGATTCAGCCGGACGTATTGATCTGCCGTACGGAGCGGAGCATTTCGTTGGAGGACCGTGAGAAGATCGCCTTGTTCTGCAACGTGCCGCTGGAGGCGGTGATTGAGGAGAAGGACAAGGATTTTTCGATTTACGAGGTGCCGTTGAGTCTGGTGCAGAACGGGTTGGACCGGTTGATTGTCAAGCGTTTGCAGTTGCGGGCCAACCCGTTGGATTTGGATGCCTGGCGGGATTTGGTCCAGCGGATGCGGAATCCCAAGCACGAGATCGGGATCGCCGTGGTGGGCAAGTATGCGGAGCATTTCGACGCTTACAAGTCGATCTACGAGGCACTGGACCACGCCGGGATCGAGCACGAGACCCAGGTGCGGGTCGGCAAGATATCGAGTGAGGAGATCGAGCGGGAGGGTGCGGAGCGGTTATTGGGCGGTTATGACGGGTTGTTGGTGCCTGGGGGGTTTGGCGAGCGGGGCATCGAGGGTAAGATCGAGGCGATTCGTTTTGCGCGGGAGCGGGGCATTCCGTTTTTTGGTATATGTTTGGGGATGCAATGCGCGGTGATCGAGTTTGCGCGCAACGTCCTGGGGCTGGAAGCCGCCCACTCGTCCGAATTTGTCAAGGACACTCCCCATCCCGTGATCTGTTTGCTGGACGAACAGCGGAACATCACGGAGAAAGGGGGCACGATGCGATTGGGTGCCCAGCCGACGCGTTTGGACGCGGCCAGCCGGGCCTTTGCCTGCTACGACCGGGCGGAGGTTTCCGAGCGGCATCGGCACCGTTACGAGTTCAACACCGCCTACCGGCAAACGTTTATCGACCATGGTATGCGGATCGCGGGCACCAGCGACGAGGGCCAGCTGGTGGAGATTATCGAATTGGATTCGCATCCCTGGTCGATGGCGGTGCAGTTTCACCCTGAGTTTCAATCGAAGCCCACGGCCGCACATCCGCTGTTCGCCGGTTTTGTCGGGGCCGCGATCCAGCGGCATGTTGGCCGGGGCGAACGGAACCGAGAGTTACGCACATGACGCAAGAACCGAAAGATCCCAAGATCGTGGTGGATGAAGATTGGAAAGAGCGGGTGCGCGCGGAGCGTGAGGCGTCGCGGGAATCCCGGAAGCAGGCGGACCGTGGCGCGGGCGGAGGAGGCAGTTCGTCCGGCCCGGCCCGGCCCGATCCCTTCAGCATGCTGGTTTCCTCGCTGGCTGCGGAGGCGATGGTGGCCTTGGGGCAAGCCCCGGATCCCACTCAGGGCCATCCGGTTGTCCGCCCCGAATTGGCCCGGCATTCCATCGATATGCTGGACATGCTGGAAGAGAAAACGAAAGGCAATCTGTCCCCGGACGAGAGCCAGATGCTGGACAGCCTGCTGCACCAGTTGCGCATGCTGTACGTCCAGGTATATCGGCCGCCCAGCGCGGCGTCTGCTGGCGGGGATGCCAACGCCGCGGGCAGCGGCCGGGATTCCGCGGCAGACGGCGATGCGGGTGGCGGCGGCCCAGCTCCTGCTGGCGACGACCCGGCCGCCAATGCGGGCGAAGCAAAATAACCGCTTCCGCTCCGCAAGCAAACGGGCATCACCAGCCCAACCGGCGAGCGAGCGGCGGACAGGAAACATCGCGCCCGTCAGGGACGGTCTTGGGGGCAGGGATGCCCATCCTAAGAGTGAGGGAACAAACACGGCTGGCCGGGAGACCTTGCCATGGAACTGATGGTGATCGGGTTCGTTTTGATCGGGCTGCTGATCGTCGGCATGGTAGTGTACGGTCTGGTACACGAATACAAGCGGACGCAGGCCTGGGAAAAGTTGGCCGAGCGGCCGGGTTTTCGTTTTGTGGGCACGGACGGCGAGCTGTTGCCGCAGTGCGCCCATTTCCGTGTCTTTCAGTCGGGTCGTTGGCAAGCAATCAAGAACGTGGTGGCCTTGGAAGCTCCGACCGTCCGGGTCCGCATCGGCGACTTCTCGTACGATACGGGCAGCGGCAAGAATCGCACCACGCATCAGCAGACGGTCTGTGTGCTGCAGAGCGACAGTTTGCAGATCCCGCGCTGCTACGTTCGCCCGGAACGCCGCTTCTTGGATGCGATCGGTTCGCGATTGGGGATGCAGGATATCGATTTCGATGAAGACCCGGGGTTCTCGGCAGCTTTTGTTTTGCAGGGCGATGACGAAGCGGCGGTGCGGCGGCAATTCGATGCGGGCGTGCGCGGCTGGTTCAGCGAGCGGGCGGACCGTGGCGTGCATTTCGAAGCCGAGGGCAATACGCTGATCCTGTTCCATCGCAAACGCATTCCTCCCGCCCAGGCGTTGGAGGAGATCGACCAGGCGCTGCAGATCATGAAACATCTGCAGCAGGCCGCGGGCCGTTCCGGCTGAACTCGGACGGCCGACGCCTATAGCAAATGGCGGGCTTTGATCTCCAGATACCGGTTGATCAGGGGAGCCGTGATCGCTTCCGGGAAGACGTCCAGCGACAGCACGCCCTGATGTTGCAAGGCGACCAGCACCTCGTGCCGCCAGTTCAGGATATGGGCGGCGGCCGCGGCTCGGTACAACGCGGCACCCTGCAACGGACTGGCTGGCACGGCGTCGAACAAAGCATGGTCCCGCAGCAGCACGGCCAGCGGCAAATGGCGGCCGGCCAGCGAACTCAAGTACCGCTCGATCTGCTCCGCGTTCACCCGGTCAATCACCTGGGTCACCAGGATCACCAGAGCCCGCTTGCGGCAGTGGGCCGAGAGATGAACAAAGGCGCGGTCGTAGCGTGATTCGACCAGTTGCGGGAAGCGGTTGAAGCAGGCGTGCAGCAGTTTATTGATCTGAGCCCGGCCGCTCCGCGGGGGCACGTAACTGTGGATCCGGTCGGAAAAACAGACCAGCCCGACCGCATCGCCCTGCTGCAGAGCGACGTAGCTGAGCATCAGCATGGCGTTCAAGGCGTGATCCAACAGACTGAGCCCCGCCGATTGATTTGTCATCATCCGGCCGCAGTCCAGCAGGAACAGCACCCGCTGGCTCTGGCTGGTCTGAAAATCTTTGACCGTCAGCTTGTTGCGGCGGGCGGTGGTGCGCCAATCGATATGCTTGTAATTGTCATCGGGCGTGTAGTCGCGGAGTCGTTCGAAATCGTGGTCATGGCCGACCTTCCGCGTCCGCCGCACGCCCATCAGGCTCAAGCGGTTGGTTCGTGCCAGCAGAGCATATTCCCCGACCTGCCGGACATCGGGATAGACGTGCAATAGGGTGGCGTGCGGGTAAGTCAGGTAGCGTTGCCACAGTCCCCACCTGCTGCGCACTCGCAGGTACACGGAATCCAGGCGGAACGAACCGCGGCGGAGGGCCCGCAGATCATAGTGCAGCGTGGTGCGGCTGCGAGGCGGCAGGCGGCGTATCAATTCGGGGGGCTCTGCGATCAGCTCGCGAGGTAAATCATCCCGTATTTCTACCCGCCAACTTCTCCCCGCGCGGTTGGTGATCGTCAGGGCTACCGGATGCCGCTGTTGCACCGACACGATTCGTTGCGTATCCCGTTCGGCAGCCAACGCCGCTCGGCGGGGCAAGGACAACAGGTCCGCCACCGCAATCGCTACCACCAGCAAATCCACAACGGCCACCAGCAGGAACCCTTCGGGCGCCACCAACAACCCCAGCGAGAGCAAGCAGGGCGTCAGCAGCAGGAACCCCAGCGGCAGGTGCGGATACGTCTGGAGGCGCCAGGCCAGCGTCGCCAGCGGCAGGATCAGCACGGCCAACAGCATCCAGGGCCAGCCGGGCAGCTGGGCGGCGGAGTCGACGATCCAGGAAAACGCGTCAGTCATCGCCCGCTCTTTCAAAGTCGAGGCACCTCGACCGTCCGGATCAATTCCTGCAGCAAATCATCCACCCGCCGCCCTTCCACCTCCGCCTCGGCAGTCAGCAACACCCGGTGGCGGAGTGCGGGCAGAGCCAGTTGGACCACGTCGTCTGGCACGGCATAATCGCGGCCGGCGAAGGCAGCCAAGGTCCGCGCGGCCTGCATCAGAGCAATGCCGGCCCGCGGCGAGGCCCCCAGATGAAACGACGGCCAGCGCCGCGTCAAACGCACCATCCGATTGATGTAGTCGAGCAACCGGGGATCCACCTGCACGTCGCTGGTGGCCCGCGTGATCCGCATAATCTCCTCGGGACGGGTCACGGCTTGCACCTCCCGCTCGAGCCGCTCGTTCACATCGATCTGCAAGCTATGCATGGCCAGGATCCGGGCCTCTTCCTCCTCCCCCGGATAGTTGGCCACCAATTTGAACATGAACCGATCCAGCTGGGCTTCCGGCAAATTGTAGGTGCCTTCCGATTCGATCGGATTCTGGGTCGCCAACACCAGGAACGGGCGCGCCAGCCGATGGCTTTGACCGTCCACCGTCACCCGCCACTCCTGCATGATCTCGAGCAACGCCGCATGCGTTTTGGCTGGCGAACGGTTGATTTCATCGGCCAGCAGCAGCTGAGTAAACACCGGCCCGGCCCGGAAGCGAAACTCCTGGCTCTTCATATCGAAGATCGGAGCCCCCGTAATATCCGAGGGCATCAGATCCGCCGTGAACTGAATCCGGCCGAATTGGCAACCCAGAGCCCGGCCCAGCGTCCGGACAAACAACGTCTTTCCCAAACCGGGAACACTCTCGATCAACACGTGCCCGTTGGAAAACAGGGCGACCAGCGAACCCAGTACCAGCTCCGATTGTCCCACGAAGATCTTGTCGATCTGCTCGGTAATCCGCGCGAACACCGTCCGGATCGCCGTCGGCTCGTGAAACTCCGGAAAGGCATTCGCTGGCAGAGGGGAATCATGCATGAATTATTTTCCTTAGCAGTTGGTCTATTTTTACACTGCCAGAACCGTTTTGACGAGTCGTTCTCGTTCCGTTCGTAGTTCGTAGTTATGCATGGCAAATTCACCGTCCGGTCGTTCAAGCCGGCGGTTTCCAGAACCGCAGCCTGATACGAGGTTCGTCAGGGGGGTTGTGTCTACCCCGCCCAGGACGTTGCCCTGGGCTGATTTGTTGTGCCCCTGCGGGGCGGGGGAACCGCGGTGTTTGAGGGCGGGGTTTCAGGGTTCAGGGAACGGCGGTTCGAACCGCGCGGTTGCGCGGATGGAGAACCCCGTTGGGGTTCGGCGGCGATGGGTTGGGTACCGCGTCCCCAGGGTGCGCTGTCGCGACCCT